>DASUPA010000440.1:0-2297 GCA_036276335.1 Candidatus Methylomirabilota bacterium
GGGAGGGGCGGCGGCCCGAGCAGCGGGGCGAGCAGGACCGTGAGCACGACCACGGCGAGGGCTCGAGCCAGGCGAGCGTCCATGAGGCCTCTCCTTGCCAGGTTTAGCGTTGAGTCGTCCTGAACGCGCCCAGCACACCGCGGGGCGCGAACAGGATGACGCCGATGTACACGGCGCCAAGGATCAGGAGCCAGCGCTTGGTGTACACGCTGACGAAGTTCTTCAGGAAGACGATGACGGCCGCGCCGAGCGCGGGGCCGGCCAGCGTGCCCGGACCGCCGAGCGCCACCATGAGCAGGGTCTCGACCGAGGTGACGAGCTGCACGTCGACGGGGCTCACGAAGCCGTTGTAGTACGCCCAGAAGACGCCCGAGAAGCCGGCGAAGACGCCGGCGATGACGAACGCCAGGTACTTGTGCAGCCACACGTTGTAGCCGAGGGCGCGCATGCGCGTCTCGCTCTCGCGGATGCCCTTGAGGGTCAGGCCGAACGGCGAGCGGGCGAGCGTGCCGAGCGCGATCCAGGCGACGGCGGCGGCGGCGAGCGCGAAGTAGAAGAAGGGCAGCGGGGCGTTGAGGTTCCACGGCAGGACCGCGTCCGGACGCGGCACGCCCGCGATGCCGTTGTCGCCCTTCGTCATCGAGACCCAGCGGAACGCGAGCCCCCAGACGACCATGCCGAGGGCCAGCGTGATCATCAGGAAGTAGGTGCCGCTGGCGCGGATGGCGAGCAGCCCGAACACGGCCGCGGTGAGCCCGGCGGCGAGGAGCGCGACCAGCAGGCACACGGCGAAGCCCGCCTCGTATTCCGTGCTCAGGATGCCCACCGCGTAGGCGGCCACGCCGAAGTACGCGGCGTGCCCGAGCGACGGCAGCCCCGTGTAGCCGAGCAGCACGTCGAGGCTCATGGCGAGCACGGCCATGATCGCGACCTGCGTGAGGAGCGTGAGGGGATACGACGACAACAAGGGCGCGACCGCGGCCGCCACGACCACCGCCCCGGCTCCGGCGGCCACCTTGCGATCCATCAGACGCGCCCGAAGAGCCCGGTGGGCCGGAGAGCGAGGATCAGCGCCATCGGGGCGAAGAGCGTGAAGTAGGAGAGCTCGGGGAACAGCGCCTTGCCGAAGTTGTCGAGGAGCCCGACCATCAGGCTGCCCACCATCGCGCCCGGGAGGGAGCCGAGGCCGCCGACGATGACGACGACGAAGGCGTAGGGCAGGATCTCGAAGTCGAGGCCGGGATAGACGCCGAGGAAGCCGGCGCCGACCACGCCGCCGAAGGCCGCCAGCGCGGCGCCGAGCGCGAACACGCCGAGCGAGACGCGGGGCACGCGGATTCCGACGCCCTGCGCCATCTCGGCGTCGTCCACGGCCGCGCGGATCATGGCGCCGACGCGCGTGCGGTCGAGCGCCAGCCACAGCGCGGCGCCGACGATCGCCGCCACGGCGATGATGAAGATCCGGTAGACCGGAAAGCGGCCGGGCCCGGCGGTGACGACGCCGGAAAGCTGCGGCGGCACGCGGATGGTGTACGGGTCGCCGCCCCAGATCAGCAGCGCCAGGTCCTGGAAGATCAGCGCGAAGCCGATGGTCATCAGCACCTGCCCGAGCGTCTGGCCGGGCAGGGACCGGAGGAACAGGCGCTCCATCGCGATGCCGACCAGCGCGATGGCCGCCGCGCCGACCACCAGCGCCAGCGCGTAGCTGCCGGTGCGCCAGACCACCGAGAGCCCGACGTAGCCGCCGAGCATGAAGTACGAGCCGTGGGCCAGGTTCACCACCCGCATCACGCCGAAGATGAGGGAGAGCCCGCTCGCGAGCAGGAACAGCAGGGCGCCGTACGACAGACCGTTGAAGGTCTGGGTGACCCAGAACTCCGCGGTCACAGCCCGAGCAGGCGGCGCGCGTTGCCGGACAGGATGCGCGCGCGGTCGGCCGCGCCGAGCCGCAGCTGCTTGTCGACGATCTCGCGCGGCCGCGCCGGGCCCATGTCGAAGCAGTAGTCGCTGCCGAGCATCACGCGGTCGGCCCCGACGAGGTCGATGAGGTAGCGCATCGACTCCGGCGCGTGACTGATCGTGTCGTAGGTGAAGCGGCGCAGGTAGGCCGAGAACGGCTTGCGCGCGACGTTCCGCGTCTCCGGCCGCACCCGCTGGCCGTGCTGGAGCCGCCCGACCAGGTAGGGCAGCGCGCCGCCCGCGTGCGGCAGGCACACCTCCAGCTTCGGGTGCCGGTCCAGGACGCCGCCGAAGACCAGGTGGGCCGCCGCCACCGCCGTGTCGAACGGGTTGCCGAG
>DASUPA010000441.1:0-2864 GCA_036276335.1 Candidatus Methylomirabilota bacterium
CGAACAGCGACTCGGTGCCGGTGAGGTCGACGAACGCCTCGTCGACCGACACCGGCTCCACCAGGGGCGAGAAGTCGCCGAGGATCGCCATGATCTCCTCGGACACGCGCGCGTACTTCTCCATGTCGACGGGGACGAAGACGCCGTGCGGACAGAGGCGCGCCGCCTTCGAGATCGGCATCGCCGAGCGCACGCCGAAGACACGGGCCTCGTACGAGGCGGCCGACACGACGCCGCGTCCCCGCGGGTCGGCGCCGACGATGACCGGGCGCCCGTGGAGCTCCGGCCGGTCGCGCTGCTCCACGGACGCGTAGAACGCGTCCATGTCGACGTGGGCGATCGCCCGGGGGCGCGAGGCCACGTCAGGCCCGGCCCAGCCCGATCTCGGGAGCCACGCCGGCCAGCGCCTCGATGACGAAGGCGATGTGCGCGTCCAGGTCGACGCCGAGCTCGGCGGCGCCGCGGAAGACGTCGTCGCGGTTCACCGTGCGCGCGAAGGCCTTGTCCTTGAGCTTCTTGCGCACCGACGCGGGCTCGAGGCCGGCCACGACCTTCCCCGGACGCACGAGCGCGCAGGCGTGGACGAACCCGGTCAGCTCGTCGCAGGCGTACAGCGCGCGGTCGAGCAGGCTGACCCGGGGCATGCCGGAGTAGTCGGCGTGCGCCAGGATCGCATAGACGACGTCGGGGGGCAGGCCGCGGGCGGCGAGGATCTCCGCGCCCTTGAGGGGATGGTGCGGCGCCCGCGGGTGCATCTCGTAGTCGAAATCATGCAGGAGGCCGGCGATGCCCCAGCGGTCCGGATCGGCGCCGTAGCGCGCGGCGTACGCGCGCATGGAGGCCTCGACGGCACGGGCGTGCTTCCGGAGGCCGTCGCCCTTGGTGAACTCGGTCAGGATCGACCAGGCGACGTCGCGCTGCACGGGCGGCTCAGGCGCGTCGGCTCTGCTGACTCCGCCACTTGTCGATGGATTTCTTCGAGAACACCCAGCCGCCATCGAGCTGCAGGCACGGGATCCGTCGCTCGGTGGCGAGCGCGGCCAGCGCCGACTTGTCCATGGAGAGATACGTCGACGCCTCGTCGATGCTGAGCACGTCCTTGGGGGTGGGGGTCACGGGCGTTCCTCCTTGTCGACCGTCTTCCGCAGCGTCTCGAGCTCCGCCTCCAGCGTCCGGATCCGCTCCACGAGCTGCTCGAGCGCCTTCATCACAGGATCCGGCAGGTCCGTCTGGTTCAGGTCGATGCCGCCGACCCGCTGGCCGTCCTTGTATGTTACCCGGCCGGGGACGCCGACGACAACGGAGTTCGGCGGCACCTCGCGCACGACGACGGAGCCGGCGCCGATGCGACTGTTGTCGCCGATGGTGAAAGCCCCGATGATCTTGGCGCCGGCGCCCACGACGACGTTGTTGCCGAGCGTGGGGTGGCGCTTCTCGCGCCGGAGGCTGGTCCCGCCGAGCGTCACGCCCTGGAGCAGCGTGACGTTCTCGCCGATCTCGGCCGTCTCGCCGATCACGACGCCCATGCCGTGGTCGATGAAGAGGCCGGGCCCCACGCGCGCGGCCGGGTGGATCTCGATGCCGGTGAGAAAGCGGCCGACGTGCGAGACCGCGCGCGCCAGCGTGGTCCGGCCCGCGTGCCAGAGCCGGTGCGCGATCCGGTGCAGAGCGAGGGCGTGGACGCCGGGATAGCACAGGAGCACCTCGAGCGCGGAGCGCGCGGCCGGGTCGCGCTCGAGGACCGTGCGGACGTCGCGCCGCAGCGCGGCGAACATCACGCCGCCCGCCTGCGGAGGGCGTCCAGCGCCGCCGCGCGCACGGCGCCCGCCACCACCTCCGCCGCGTGCTTGCGATCGTCGGGAAGCCCGTCCAGGGCGCGCTCGACCTCGTCGGCCTTCAGGCTCACCAGCTCCTCCACCACGCGGCCGCCGATCAGCTCGCTCGCCGCGCTGGCGGCGGCGATCGTCGGCCCGCATCCGTAGCTCTGAAAGCGCACCTCGACCGCGCGGCCCTCCCGCACGCGGATGAAGATGCGCGCGAGGTCCCCGCAGCCCTCGAACTCGTCCTCCCCCGTGCCGTCGGGATCGAGCATGAGCCCGGCGTTGCGCGGGTGGAGGAAGTGCTCGACGAGGCGCGCGCTGTACCTCATGCCGCTCCGACCGGCATCGCCGCGCGCAGCTTGCGCACGATCGGCTCCACCGACTCGATCACGTAGTCGACGTCCTCGGCCGTCGTCGACCGGCCGAGCGACGAGCGCACCGCCCCCATCGCCCACTCGATGGGCACCCCCATGGCCACCAGCACGTACGACGGCTCCACGCTGCCGGCCGTGCAGGCCGACCCCGCCGACACCGCGATGCCCTTGAGATCCAGCCCGAGCACGATCGATTCCGACTCGACGTGCTTGTAGGCGATGTTGGCCGTGCCGGGCACGCGCTCGGTGGGGTGCCCGTTCAGCCGCACGTCCGGCACCCGCGCCCGGACGCCGTCCCAGAGGCGGTCGCGGAGCGCGGTGAGCCGCGTCGCCTCCTCCTTCATGTCGCGACGCCGGATCTCCACCGCCTTGCCCAGTCCCACGATGCCCGGGACGTTCTCCGTCCCCGCCCGGCGCCGCCGCTCGTGCTCGCCGCCGTGCTGCACCGACACCATCCGCGTTCCCTTCCGGACGTAGAGACCGGCCACGCCCTTCGGGCCGTAGATCTTGTGTCCCGAGAACGACAGGAGGTCGATGTTGAACGCGTCGACGTCGATCTCGATCTTGCCGAACGTCTGGACGGCGTCGACGTGGAACGGCACCCCGTGCTCCCGGGCGATGGCTCCGATGGCGCGCGCGGGCTGGATGGTGCCGACCTCGCTGTTGGCGT
>DASUPA010000442.1:0-3645 GCA_036276335.1 Candidatus Methylomirabilota bacterium
GAGCGCCTTCATCATCGAGACGAGCCCGCCCTTGGACGCGGCGTAGTGCTCGCCGCGCGCCTGGCCGGAGATGGCGGCGAGGCTCGCGGTCACGACGAGCGAGCCGCCGCCCGCGCGGCCGACCATGTGACGAGCGGCCGCGCGCAGCGTGAAGAACGCCCCGTCCAGGTTGACGGAGAGCACGCGCCGCCACTCGGCGGCCGTCATGTCCACGAAGCCCTGCCCGGCGCTCCGCCCGCTCACGCCCGCGTTGACGAAGCAGGCGTCCACGCGGTCGAGCGCGCGCACCGTCTCGGCGAACGCGGCGTCGACGGCCGCCTCGTCGGCGACGTCGCACCGGAGCGCCAGCACGCGTCCGCCGTGCTTCGCCAGCGTGGCCTCGGCCGCGCGGTTCTTGTCCGCGTTGCTGCCCCAGACGGCGACGGCGGCGCCCGCCTGCGCGAGCGCCTCGGCCATCCCGAGCCCGATTCCGCTGTTGCCGCCGGTGACGAGCGCCACCTTGCCGGTGAGATCGAACGCGGGATAGGCCATGCCGGGCACTCTACCTCAACGCCGTGTCGAGCAGGGCGGTGAGCCGCGCCGGGATCCCCTCGGCGAACGGCGTGCGCCCGCCGCCGAGGTCGTGGCCTGCCCCGTCGACGACGGCGACCGCGCTGGCTCCGCCGAGCGTGGCCCGGGCCGCGTCCAGCTCCTCGATGGTCGCGAACGGATCGCGCGTGCCGTGGACGAAGAGCACGGGCGTCCGGATCCGGGGAAAGTGGGCCGCGCGCGGCGCGTCGGGACGCCCGGGCGCGTGCAGCGGATAGGCGAGGAGCAGCAGCGCGTCCACCAGGCCGGGATGCTCGGCGACGAGCAGCGTCGCCTGCCGGCCGCCGTAGGACGCGCCGCCGAGGAGCACGCGTCCCGGACAGCGCGCGCGCATGAGCTCCACGGCGCGGCGCAGGCCCGCGCGGTCGCGCGCGGCGCCGGCCGGCGAGGGCGGCCCCTTCGGCCGCGCCTGGCGGAACGGCAGATCGCAGCGGAGCACCGTCGTGCGGTGCGTGGCGAACGCGTCGGCGACCGCCCTGAGGACCGGGGCGTCGTGATGGCTCCCCGCGCCGTGCGTCAGGACGAGCACGTCGCCGGCGGCCCCGCCCGGCCGGTGCAGGATCCCGCGCACCGCCACGTCGCCGCTGTCATCCGTGAACCGTTCGACGGAGCCGCCCACGGGCGCGAGGATAGCGCGTGTACGATAGGAGGGGGGAGGACCACGGGAATGACGACGCTCAGGCGGGTGATGGCGGTGGTGGTGCTGGGCATGACGGCGGCGGGCTGCGCGACGGCGGAGACGACGCCCTCGGCGACGGTGACGACGCTCATGCCGGACAGCGAGCGCTGGTTCCGGATCAACTGGGACGCGCGGCCCGAGCGCGCCGGCGAGTCGCGCCGGCTCAGCGGGTACGTCGAGAACACGTACGGCGAGGCGGCCGCCAAGGTGCAGCTGCTCGGCCAGGCGCTCAGCTCGTCGGGCGACGTCGTCGGCCAGCGGCTGCAGTGGGTGCACGGGGCCATCCCGGGCTTCGGGCGCGTCTACTACGAGATCCCGGGGATGCCGGCGGCCGATCACTACCGCGTGACGGTGTGGTCGTACGAGCGGATCCAGGCGCCCGACGGCGGCGGCTTCGTGATACGGTAGCCGCCCCATGGTCCGGCTCACCGAGTCGGCGCGAGGCGTCTTCGTCATCGCCGCCACCCCGTTCACCGCGAGGGGCGCGCTCGATCTGCCTAGCGTGGACCGCCTCGTCGACTTCTACCTCGGCCACCGGGTGCACGGTCTCACGCTGCTCGGGATCATGGGCGAGGCGCCGAAGCTGACGGCCGAGGAATCCCTCGCGGTCGTGCGGCGCGTGCTCGCGCGGGTGGCCGGCCGCGTGCCCGTGGTGGTCGGCGTCTCGAGCGCCGGGCTGGCGCCGCTGGCGGCGCTGGCGGACGGCTGCATGCAGGCCGGGGCGGCGGGCGTGATGGTCGCGCCGACGCCGGGCCTGCGCGGCGACGACGCGCTGTTCGCCTACATGGAGGCCGTGTTCCGCGCGCTCGATCCCGCGACGCCGGTCGTCTACCAGGACTATCCCCAGGCCACCGGCGTCTACCTCGCGGTGCCGCTGCTCCACCGGATGGTGGAGGCGTTCCCGCGGCTCGTGATGCTCAAGCACGAGGATGCCCCCGGGCTGGCGAAGCTGACGCGCCTGCGCGAGGAGTCGCGACGCGACGGTCGTCGGCGCATCAGCGTGCTCGTGGGCAACAACGCGCTCTACTACCCGCAGGAGCTCGCGCGCGGCGCCGACGGCGCGATGACCGGGTTCGCGTACCCCGAGATGCTGGTGGAGGTGTACGAGCGCTTCACCGCGGGGGACGCCGACGCCGCCGAGGACGTCTTCGACGCCTACCTGCCGCTTCTCAGGATGGAGGCGCAGCCGGGCGTGGGGCTGGCCGTCCGCAAGACCCTGCTGCACGCTCGGGGCGCCATCGCGAGCCCGGCCCTCCGCGCGCCGGCACCGGCGCTGACCGTCGAGGATCAGCGCGAGATCGAGCGGCTGGTGCGCCGCCTCGAGCGGCGGCTCAAGGGCTGAGCGTCAGGCCCGGACGAGCCGGGCCACCGTGCGGCACAGCTCGTCGGGATCGATCGGCTTCGCGAGGTGCGCCTGGAAGCCGGCGGCGAGCGCCGCCGCGCGCGGGTGCTGGCCGCCGAAGGCCGTGACGGCGACGGCGGGCACCGCGTCGGCCGCCACGCCCAGCTTCCGGCGAACCTCCCCGATCAGCCAGTAGCCGTCCTCGCCCGGCATGGCGATGTCGCTCACGATGGCCTGCGGCTGCTCCTGACGGAAGGTGGTCAGGCCATCGCGTGCCGTCTCTGCGCAGACGACGCGCGCGCCGCACATCTCCAGCATGACCTTCAGGACCTCGCGCGTGTCGTCGTCGTCCTCGACGACCAGGATGGTGACACCGCGGAGCTCGCTCATCGGTGAGATCCCATGTCGAACGGCGCTCGACGCGCCGTCGGTCTATGTACAACACTTCCCGACCAGGGAAAAGCACCGCGAACGACGTCGTCCAGGAAGCGCGCGATGCGGTGTGGAGAAATGTTTTCCCACGAGATGTGGCCATGGCATCGCGCTTGCGGTGCGCCGCGCGCGGGAGGTTCCGCCATGACATCGTGCCGATTCGTCCTCGCGTGCTTGCTGGTGCTCGCCGCGCCGCTGACTGCCGCCGCCGGCCAGGGGGATCCTCGCCTCGTCAACGGAGTCCTCGAATGGCCACGCGCGCTGACGAACGAGTCGTTCGTCATCGTGCGCGGGGACGACGGGGTGTTGTACTACGTGGGAGTGGCGTCGGCGCGGCGCGAGGGCACGCCGGCGGCGGGCGCGCGGGTCGCGGTGCTCGGCATCGAGGGCCGCAGCGCGCACGAGGTCACCGCCGTCGGTATAGGAATCGGGACCACCGCCGACGCGGCGCTCGCGCAGCTCCAGGGCGCGCGCCCGGCACCGGCCGCCGCGTCGCCGGCGGCGACACCGCCGCCCGTTGCCGCTGGCCCCGCTCCGATCGCGCCGCCGACGGCGCCGTCGGGCCCCGCGGCTGGTAACGCGGCCGTGACTTCGCCGGCGCCGC
>DASUPA010000443.1:0-2583 GCA_036276335.1 Candidatus Methylomirabilota bacterium
GCGCTTGACGGCGCGATCCGCCGCGGCGAGGATGCGGAGGCCATGCGACTCGGCGTGAACCTCCCCATGACCGGCCCCGACGGCCGTCCGCTGACGGGCGACGCGCTCATCGCCGGCGCGAGGCTCATCGAGCGCACCGGCTTCGACAGCCTCTGGTGCTTCGACGCGATCGGGCGCGGCTTCATCTTGCCCGATCCGCTGATCGCCGTGTCGGTGGCGGCGACGGCCACCGAGCGCCTGACGGTGGGGACGTGTGTCTTGCAAATACCGCTCCGGCGTCCGGTCGAGCTGGCGCACCGCATCCTCGCCGCCCACCTCGTGTGTCGCGGCCGGCTGCTGCTCGGCGTCGGCGCCGGCTCCACCCGAGCGGATTTCGACGCGATCGGCGTCGACTTCGACACGCGCATGCGGCAGCTGGACGATGCTCTCGCGCTGATGCGGCGCCTCTGGCGTGGCGAGCAGGTCGGCGCGGCCAGCCTGACGCCGTGGCCGGCGGCGCTCGGCGGTCCTCCGGTCCTCATCGGCTCGTGGCGCGGCAAGCAGTGGATCGCGCGCGCGGCCAAGGAGTTCGACGGCTGGATCGCCTCCGCGGCCAAGACCAGCTACGCCACGCTGGCCGAGGGAATCCGGCGCTATCGCGAGGCGGGCGGCACCCGCGCCGTCGTCACCAACATCCCCGTCGACCTCGGCGCGCCCACGACTCCGCTCGCCGACACCGAGGAGTTCCACCTGCGCTGCGCCCCCGACGCCGCCGCCGACCGGCTGCGACGCCTGGCCGCCCTCGGCTTCGACGACGCGGTGCTCATGCGCCCGGCACAGACCGAGCGCGACCTAGCCGCGATGCGGGCGCTCCTCGCCTGACTCCGCGATCGGCGCCATCTGCCGGGCGTCGATCTCGAGCCAGACCTTCTCGTTCACCTCGAAGACCTCGTGCGGGCGGGCGGTCACACGGAGCGTGAGCCCGGCCTCGACCGGGCGCACCGCGTAGTCCCAGTGCTCGCCGAGATAGGCGCGCTGGACGATCCCGCCCGGCACGACGATGCCGCCGTCCGCCGCCGGCGGCCGCTGCCGGTGCAGGTGAATCGACTGCGGCCGCAGCGAGAAGGTCAGGCGGCCGCGCGGCGCGCCGCCCTCGACGAGCGGCGCCGCCGGCGCCGTGAAACCGTCGAAGACGATCTCGTCGCCGCGCGCCTCGCCCTCCAGGAAGTTCGTCCGGCCGATGAAGCCGGCCACGAAGCGTGTCCGCGGGCGCGCGTAGAGTGCGCGCGGCGCGTCCACCTGCTCCACCCGCCCCTGGTTCATCACCGCGATCCGGTCGGACGTCACCATGGCCTCGGCCTGGTCGTGCGTCACGTACACGGTGGTGATGCGGAACTCGTCGTGCAGGCGCCGGATCTCGTAGCGCATCTCCTCGCGCAGGTTGGCGTCGAGGTTCGAGAGCGGCTCGTCGAGCAGGAGCACCTCCGGCTGCACGACGATGGCGCGCGCCAGGGCGACGCGCTGCTGCTGCCCGCCCGACAGCTCCTGAGGGTAGCGGTCGCGCAGGTGCTGCATGCGCACGACGTCGAGGATCTGGTCCACGCGCCGGCGGATCTCGGCGCGAGGCCGCTTGCGCACCTCGAGCCCGAACGCGACGTTCTCGGCGACGGTCATGTTGGGCCAGATTGCGTAGCTCTGGAAGATCATCGACATGTTGCGCCTCTCGGGCGGCCGGACGCGGCCCGGCGCCGAGATCACCTGCCCGTCCATCGCGATGGTGCCGGCGCTCGGCTCGAGGAATCCGGCGATCATCCGGAGCGTGGTGGTCTTGCCGCAGCCCGAGGGGCCGAGCAGCGAGACGAACTCGCCCGCCGCCAGCGTCAGGGTGAAGTCGTCGACGGCGGCGACGCTGCCGAACCGCCGGCCGACGCCGGTCAGGACGAGCTTGCTCACGTCGCCGTCCGCCGCAGCATGAAATCCCGCCCCACGAGCCGGAACCCGGCCATGACGAGCGCGACGGTCACCACCACCAGCACGAGGCCGATCGACGACAGCAGCTCGAAGTTGCCTTCGTCGCTCTTGTCGAAGAGCAGCACCGAGAGCACCTGCGTCCCCGTCGTGTAGAGGAAGATCGCCGAGGAGAGCTCGCGCGTGGCCGGGATGAACACCAGGATGAAGGCGCCGGCGAGCCCGCGCGCGAGGATGGGCGCCACCACCCGTCGCAGCGCCAGGAAGCGGGTGCCGCCGAGGATGCGCGCGGCATCCTCGAGCTCGGGGTTGACGCTCCGGATGGCGGCCTCGCTGTTCGCGTACGCGATCGGCAGGAAGCGCGTGGCGAAGGCGAGGATGAGGATCCACGCGGTGCCGTAGAGCAAGAGCGGTCGGGACGTGTATGCCGCGTAGAACCCGATGGCGAGCACGATCCCAGGAATGACGAACGGCGCCATCGCCACCTGCGTCAGCACGGAGCCGAGCGGCACCAGGCGGCGCTGGACGATGTAGGCGATGGCCAGGGCGAGGGTCAGCGCGATGAGCGAGGCCGCGCCGGCGTACAAGAACGTGTTCCAGGTCGCGTCGCGCGTCGCCGGCTGGTCGAAGAGGACG
>DASUPA010000444.1:0-10136 GCA_036276335.1 Candidatus Methylomirabilota bacterium
TCCCGGTGTCGGGCGCCACGAAGTACGACATGTTCTCCACGATGCCGAGCACGGGGACGTTGAGGCGCTGGAACATGCCGATCGCCTTGCGCACGTCGAGCAGCGCCACGTCCTGCGGCGTCGTCACCATCACCACGCCGCCGAGCGGGATCACCTGCGACAGCGAGAGCTGCGCGTCGCCGGTGCCGGGCGGCATGTCGAACACGAGGTAGTCGAGCGCGCCCCAGAGCACGTCGCGCAGCATCTGCTGGATGAACGAGTGGATCATCGGGCCGCGCCAGACGAGCGGCTCCTTGTCGCCGACGAGGAGCCCGATGGACATGACCTTGAGGCCGTGGGCCTCGACGGGGATGATCCGGTTGTCGAACATGCCGGGCCGCCCGCGCGTGCCGAGCATCAGCGGGAGGTCGGGTCCGTACACGTCCGCGTCGATGATCCCGACCTGCGCACCGGTGCGCGCCAGCGCCAGCGCCAGGTTGACGGCCACCGTGGACTTGCCGACGCCGCCCTTGCCCGAGGACACCGCGATCGTGTGCCGGACGTCCGGAATGAGATCCGCTGCCTTCGGCTGCGGCGCGGCCGGCGCGGCGTGCGCGTGACCGTGCGCGGCCGGCGCGGCGCCCGCGGCGCCCATCTTGACCTGCGCCCTGGTGACGCCCGGCAGCTGCCCGACGAGCTTCGACGCCATGCTGTGCATCATGACCTTCGTGGCGGGCGCCTGGCCGGCGAACGCGAGCGTCAGGGAGACCTCCCCGCCCCGCACCGTCACGTCGCGCACGAGGCCGAGCGCGACGATGTCCTTCTGGCTCTCCGGGTCCTTGATTCCGCGCAACGCGTCGAGGACGGCCTGCTCGCTCGCCATACGTCGAAACTATACAGGAGCGCTCCGCCGAGGGCACGTGGTGGGAACGGCGTTGCCCATTCTGGGAGGAAGGCCGCGCAGGGCGTCAACCCCACCGCGTGCGCAAGATCTTGAAATCCCGCGCCGCGGCGTCTGGAACGTCGATTGCTCCATTCCACGGGCGGCCGCCTCGTGAGAGTCGAGCCAAGCAGTACGTTCGATGCCCTCCCCCGGCGAGGGCGGGTCTGCCAGGGCCCGCCCTCGCTTGATTTAGCCGGCCGCTTCCTGATACATAGGGACGATGGTCGCGCCGGACGAGTTTCGCCGTGTTCTCGGTCACTTCGCGACCGGCGTGACGATCCTCACCACGACCGACGCCGAGAAGCGCGCCACGGGGCTCACCGTGAGCGCGTTCTGCTCCGTCTCGCTCGACCCGCCGCAGGTGCTCGTCTGCGTCGACCACAAGTCCCAGAGCTACCCGGCGCTGCGCGACGGCGGCGCGTTCGCGGTCAACATCCTCGGCACCGAGCACGAGGACGTCTCCCGGCGCTTCGCCACCACGCGGCTCGACAAGTTCGACGGCGTGCCGTTCACGCTCGGGACGCTGGGCGTCCCCCTCATCGACGGCGCGCTCGCCCAGCTCGAGTGCCGCACCGTGTCCCGCCACGTCGAGGGGGATCACACGATCCTCGTCGGGCGCGTCGAGGACGCGCGCACCGGCGCGGGCGAGCCGCTCCTCTACTACCGCGGCAAGTACGGCCGCCTCGCGTCGAGCCCGTCCGGACCGACCTCGTGAGCCGGATCCCGCTGTCCCGGCCACCGGTCGACGACGAGGTGAAGCAGGCGGTGCTATCCGTCATCGACTCGCGGCAGTACATCCTCGGTCCGCAGTGCCAGGCGTTCGAGGACGAGCTGGCGCGCTACGTCGGCGTCGGTCACTGCGTGCTGACCAGCTCGGCGACGGCCGCGCTGTGGCTCGGCCTGCGGGCGCTCGGCGTCAAGGCCGGCGACGAGATCCTCGTCCCCTCGCACACGGCGTTCCCCACCGTCGAGGCCATCTGCTTCGCCGAGGCCACGCCCGTCTTCGTCGACGCCGACCCCTGGTTCACGATGGACGCCGCCGACGCCGCCACCCGCGTGACGCCGCGCACGGTCGGCATGGTGCCCGTCCATCTCTACGGCCAGCCAGTCGACGTGGCGGCCATCCGCGAGCTGGCGGGGCGCTTCGGGCTCTGGATGCTCGAGGACTGCGCGCAGGCGCACGGCGCCGCCTGGCACGGCCGGAAGGTCGGCGGCTTCGGCCGCGCCGGCGTCTTCTCCTTCTATCCGTCGAAGAACCTCACCGTGATGGGCGACGGCGGCGCCCTCGTGACGGACGACGACGAGCTCGCCGCCCGCTGCCGCCGCCTGCGGGACCACGGCCGCGCGAGCAAGTACCTCCACTCGGAGATCGGCTTCAATCTCCGGTTCAACGAGATCCAGGCGGCGATCGGCCGCGTGCTGCTGCGCCGCCTCGACGCGGCGAACGAGCGCCGCCGGGCGCTGGCCGCGCGCTACCAGCGGGGGCTCGCGGGCCTCCCCCTGGCACTGCCGTCGGAGCGCGCCGGGGCGCGGCACGTCTATCACCTCTACGTCGTGCGCACGCCGCGCCGCCAGGCGCTCGCCGCCCACCTCGAGGCGCGCGGCATCCAGACCGGCGTGCACTACCCGGTGCCGGCGCACCTCCAGCCGGCCGTGGACCCCTTCATGCCGCCCGCGCTGCCGGTGACGGAGCGGCTGGTCGACGAGATCCTGACGCTGCCGATCTCGGCCGGCCACACCGACGCCGAGATCGACGCCGTCGTGGACGCCGTCAGGTCGTTCTTCCTCTGAGGATCCTGCAGCTCTATCCGAAGGCCGACTTCTTCACCGGCGCCGCGATCCAGCTGCGCGACCTCGCCGCCGGGCTTGCCGCGCGCGGGCATCACGTCGTCGTCGCCACGCCGCCGAGCGCCCACTGGGCGGATCGCTGCCGGGCCGCCGGCGTCGAGCACGCGGCGCTCGCGATGCATCGCCCGCTCGACCTGCGCGCGGCCTGGCAGCTGGCGCGCATGATCCGGCGCCACGACATCGAGGTGGCGCACGCCCACAAGGGCCGCGCGCGCACGCTCGCCGTCCTGGCCGGCATGATGGGCGGGCGCACGCGCCTCGTCCTGAACCGCGGCGTGTCGTTCTCCGTCGCCGGCATCCGGCGCCTGGGCTACACGAGCCGGCGGGTGGACGCGATCGTCGCCGTGTGCGAGTCGATCAAGCGCGGGCTCGTCGCCGCCGGCGTCCCCGAGGGCAAGATCACGGTCATCTACTCCGGCACCGACCTGGCGCGCTTCCACCCGGGCGTCGACGGGGCGCCGGTCCGCCGCGAGCTCGGGCTGGCCCCCGAGCACCGTGTCGTCACCCAGGTCGGCGTCCGCTCGTGGCGCGGCTGGACCGACGTGGTGGCCGCGATGGGCGCCGTCGCCGCCCGGGCGCCGCAGGCGCGGCTCCTCTTCGTCGGCGTGCCGGCGCCGCGGGTGGCGGAGATCGCGGCGCGGGCGCGCGAGGCCGGAATCGCCGACCGCGTGCTCACGCTGCCCGTGCGCGAGGACGTGCCGGCCGTCCTCTGCGCCTCCGACGTCGTCGTCGACGCCTCCTACGCGGGGGCCGGCATCACCGGCTCCATCCGCGAGGCGCTGGCGTGCGAGCGGCCGGTGGTGGCCACCGCCGTCGAGGGGATGCCGGAGCTGGTTCGCGACGGCGAGACCGGGCGGCTCGTGCCGCCGCGCCAGCCGGCCGCGCTCGCGGCCGCGATCACGGCCACGCTGGCGGACCCGACCGCGGCCCAGACCATGGCCCGCGCCGGCCGCAAGCGTGTCGAGGCGCACTTCTCCCTCGCCGCCAAGCTCGACGCGACGGAGGCGCTCTACCGGCGGCTCGCCGGCTCGGGGAGCCCCGCGTGATCGCCGCCGCCGTCGGCATCTACCGGCGCCTGTTCGTCTACCTCCGTCCCTACCTCGGCATCCTGGCGCTGGGCGGCGTGCTCGCCCTGGTGGTGGCCGCGATGGAAGGCGCCATCGCCTGGCTCGTGAAGCCGGCGATGGACGAGATCTTCATCCGCCGGGACGTGACGATGCTCCGCGTGCTGCCGCTCGTCCTCCTCGGCGCGTACGTCGTCAAGGCGGCGGCCCGCTACGGCCAGTCGTACCTGATGGCGTCCGTCGGCGAGCGCGTCATCGCCGCCCTGCGCGCGGCGCTCTACCGCCACATCCAGCAGATGCCGCTGTCGTTCTTCAGCGACGTCCACTCCGCCGACCTCATGTCGCGCGTCATCACGGACGTCAACCGGCTGGCCCGGGTGTCGTCCACGGTCCTGGTGATGGCGATCCGGCAGGTCGCGATGGTGATCGCGCTGGTGACCGTGATGTTCGTCCGCGAGTGGCGGCTGGCCCTCATCGCGCTCGTCGTCTTCCCGTTCGTGGGCGTGGCCGTGCGGTCCATCGGGCGCCGCCTCTACCGGATCAACAAGCGTTCCCAGGAGAAGATCGCGGAGCTGAACGTCCTGCTCCACGAGGCGTTCGCGGGCACGAAGATCGTGAAGGCGTTCGGGCGCGAGACGCACGAGGCCGCGCGCTTCGACCGCGTCAACGACCGGCTGCTGGCGCTGGCGCTGAAGGACCACCGCACCGACGAGGCGACGGATCCCCTGATGGAGGTGCTGGCCGCGCTCGGCATCATGGGCGCCCTCTGGTACGGCGGTCACCAGGTGATCGCCGGCGCCATGACGCCGGGCGACTTCTTCTCGTTCACGGCCGCGGTGGCGCTCCTCTACGGCCCCGTGCGCCAGCTCTCGCGCATCGCGAACACCGTGCAGCAGTCCACCGGCGCCGTGGAGCGCGTCTTCGAGGTGCTCGACCGGCCGCCCGCCATCGTGGACCGGCCCGGCGCGCACGCGCTGGAGGCGTTCTCGCACGGCATCCGCTTCGAGCGCGTGTCGTTCCGCTATCCCGGCACCCTCACGCCCACGCTGCGGGACATCGACCTCGAGATCCGCAAGGGCGAGGTGGTCGCGTTCGTCGGCATGAGCGGCGCCGGCAAGTCGACGCTCATGGACCTGCTGCCGCGCTTCCACGACGTGACCGAGGGACGCCTCACCGTCGACGGCCACGACGTCCGCGACCTCACCCAGGCCTCGCTCCGCGCGCAGATCGGCCTCGTCACGCAGGACACGTTCCTGTTCAGCGACTCCATCTACGACAACATCGCCTATGGGCGGCCGGGCGCCGCGCGCGCCGACGTCGCGCGCGCGGCCCGGCAGGCGCACGCCGAGGAGTTCATCGCCGCCTGCCCCGACGGCTACGACACGCTGGTCGGTGAGCGCGGCGTCCGGCTCTCGGGCGGGCAGCGGCAGCGTCTCGCCATCGCGCGCGCCTTCCTCAAGGACCCCCCGATCCTCATCCTCGACGAGGCGACCAGCGACCTGGACGCCGAGAGCGAGTTCATGGTCCAGCAGGCGCTCGCCGAGCTCATGCGCGGCCGCACCGTGCTCGTCATCGCCCATCGCCTGGCCACCGTGCGCAACGCCGACCGCATCGTGGTCGTGCACGAGGGACGGATCGCGGAGGTCGGACGGCACGACGAGCTGCTGGCGCACGACGGCCTCTACCGCCGGCTCTACGCGCTCCAGATGGAAGGGGTCAGCGGCTGAGCCTCCGTCGGATGCCGCGTCTCTTCCGCCGGCGGACCACCCATCTCGTCGCGGCGGTCCTCGTCAGCCTCGGGGCGTTCACGCTCGCGGACCTCGTGTCCGTGCCCGAGCCGGTGCCCGCCAGCGACCGGCCGGCCCACCACGTCGCGCGGGGCTACCGGAACCTGGACCCGCGCTACGCCTATCCGGTCGCCGCGCGCGTCGCGCACGTCGTCGGGCGGCGCGCCGCGACCGACCGCGGTCACCCCCTCGAGGTGCTGCCCAACGACGGCACCGCGCTCCGCGCCCGGGGAGCGCCGAGGCTGACGTGGATCGGCCACTCGACGTTCCTGGTGCAGCTCGACGGCGTGAACGTCCTCACGGACCCGCACTGGGGCACGCGCACGAGCCCGGTGGGGTTCGCCGGACCGCGCCGCCTGCTCCCGCCCGGGGTGCGCTTCGAGGACTTGCCGCCCATCCACGCCGTGGTGATCTCGCACGACCACTACGATCACCTGGACCTGGAGACCGTGACCCACCTGGCCCGGGCACACCGGCCGACCTTCTTCGTGCCGCTGGGCCTGAAGGCGTGGTTCACCGGCGGCGGCATCCGCGACGTGGTGGAGCTGGACTGGTGGCAGTCGAGCCGGCTCGGTCCGCTCACCATCACGTGCACGCCCGCCCAGCACTCCTCCGGCCGGTCCATCACCCTGACCGACCAGAACCGCCGGCTCTGGTCCTCCTGGGCCATCGCGGGCACCCGGCGCCGCCTCTACTTCGCCGGCGACACCGGGTACTTCGCCGGCTTCGCGGACATCGGCCGGCGGCTGGGTCCCTTCGACGTCGCCGCCCTGCCGATCGGCGGCTACAGCGACTACCCCGACCACCACCCCAATCACGTGAGCCCCGAGGAGAGCGTCCGCGCCTTCGAGGACCTCGGCGCCGGCCGGCTGGTGCCGATGCACTGGGGGACGTTCGAGCTGAACCGCGAGCCGTACGGCGAGCCGCCGGCCCGCCTCCTGCGCGAGGCGCGGCGGCGGGGTGTGGCCGACTCCGTCTCGGTGCTGCGGCCCGGCCAGACGATTCGCTGGTAGCGTTTCGAGACCGGGGCGCTATGCTGAACGCACCGTGGCTGTGCGTGCGCTCGCATGCTGAGTCGGTGGGGTCGCGTGGTCCACCGCGTCCGCTGGTGGATCGTCGCCCTCGCCGTCCTCCCGCTGACGCCGTGGCTCTGGGTGTCCCCTGCCAGCCATCTCGACGAGTCGGTGGTCCCGCCCGGGATGGAATCGGTGCGCGCCGTGCGCCTGCTCGACGAGGAGCTGGCGCCGCGGCCGCCCTCCTTCGGCCTGATCTTCAGCCATCCCACGCTCGACGCCACCGAGCCCGCCTTTCGCGACGCCGTCGACCGCGCGGTCGCGCCGCTGCGGCACGACCCGCGCGTGAGCCGCGTCCGGGTCCCCTGGGACGCCGGCGATCCGCGCTGGGTGTCGCGCGACGGCCGTCGCGTGGTGGCGATGGTGGAGCTCCAGGGCCGGGCGCCGGCGTTCGCGTCGATGGTCGTGCCGTCGGCCCCGCCCGAGATCTACGAGGCGCTGTACGGGCGCGTCCGCTCCGACGCGCTGGAGATCCTCCCGTTCGGGCCGGTCGCGCTCAACCACGACTTCACGCAGATGGTGAAGCGCGACCTCCGGCGCGCCGAGCTCGTGGTGCTGCCGGCCGTCCTGCTGCTGCTCATCCTCGTCTTCGGCTCCGTGGTGGCGGCCGCCCTGCCGCTGATCGTCGGCGTGCTCGGCGTGGCCGCCGGCTTCGCGGCGACGGCCATCCTGGCGCAGCTCGTGCCGGTGTCGGCCTACGCGAACAACGTCGTGTCGATGATCGGGCTCGGCGTCGCCATCGACTACTCGCTGTTCGTGGTGAGCCGGTTCCGCGACGAGATGCGCAGCCGCACGCCGGAAGACGCGCTCGCGCGCGCCATGGCCACCAGCGGGCGGACCGTGCTCTTCTCGGGCCTGACCGTCGCCATCGGCCTGCTCGGGATGATCCTGCTGCAGATGGGCAGCATCAGCACGATCGGCATCGCGAGCACGATCGTGGTCGCCTTCGCCGTCCTCTACAGCCTCACGCTGCTCCCGGCGATCCTCGCCATCCTCGGTCCTCGCGTGAACGCGCTGCCGGTCCGGCTGCTCGCCCGCGAGACCGGCAACGGCTTCTGGCCCCGGCTCGCCACCGCCGTGATGGCGCGGCCGTGGGCGGTGCTGGTCCCGGTCGTCGCGGGGCTGCTGCTCCTCGGCGCGCCGTTCCGCCACATCCGGCTCGGCACGCCGGACATCTCGACGCTGCCCGAGCAGGCCGACAGCCGGCGCGGCCAGGAGCTGCTGAAGGCGCAGTTCCCGGAGGTGGACGCGAACCCGGTGGTCGTGGTGCTCCGCTATCCCGACACGTCGGGCCTCACGCCCTCCCGCGTCGCCGAGCTCCACGAGCTCAGCCGCTGGCTGGCCGCCCGGCCGGGCGTCACCCGCGTCGACAGCGCCGCCAGCCTCGATCCGAGGATGCGGCTCGAGGACTACATGGAGCTGGCGGAGGCCCCGCGCGAGCTGCTGCCGCCGGCGTTCCAGGAGGCGCTGGCGCAGCTCGTGGGCCCGCGGGTGGCCGTGGCGGCGGCGCACACGGCGCTCGCCGAGGACAGCGACGCGGCCCGCGCGCTCGTCCGCTCCATCCGAGCCGAGCATCCACGGGTCGAGGGCGAGCTCCTGGTCACCGGCCGGACCGCGTACGACGTCGACTTCATCCGGCTGGTGGCGATCGTGGCCCCGGGGGCCGTCGCCTTCGTCGTCGGCGCGACCGCCATCGTGCTGTTCCTGCTCCTCGGCTCGGTGCTCCTGCCGCTCAAGGCGGTGGTGATGAACCTGCTCTCCATCACCGCCTCCTACGGCGCGCTCGTGTGGATCTTCCAGGACGGGCACCTGTCCGGGCTGCTGAACTTCACACCGGCGCCGATCGAGCCCGTGATCCCGCTCATCATGTTCTGCGTGCTCTTCGGGCTGTCGATGGACTACGAGGTGCTGCTGCTGAGCCGCACGCAGGAGGAGTGGGAGCGGACGCGCGACAACCAGCAGGCCGTCGCGGCGGCCCTCGGCTCCACGGGCCGCCTCATCACCGGCGCCGCCGCCATCATGGCCGCCGTCTTCTTCGGCTTCGGCGCCGCCAACGCCGTCATGATCAAGGAGATGGGCATCGGCATGGGCATCGCGGTGGTGATGGACGCCACCGTCGTGCGCGCGCTGCTCGTTCCCGCCACGATGCGCCTGCTGGGACGCTGGAACTGGTGGGCCCCCGCCCCGCTGCAGCGCCTCTACCGGCGCGTCGGCCTCGCTGGAGGCGCGGTAGGGGTTACTTCTCCCGGAAGCGGTTGACGATGGGCAGGCGCCAGTCGCGGCCGAACGCCCGCGGCGTGATCTTCACGCCGATCGGGCCCTGGCGCCGCTTGTACTCGGCGCCGTCGATCATGCGGACGACGCGGCGCACCGTCTCCGGCGGCAGGCCCCGGGCGATGATGTCCTGCACGCCCATGCTCTCCTCGACGTGGGCCTCGAGGATCGCGTCGAGCTCCGGATAGGGCGGGAGCGAGTCCTGATCCTTCTGGTCCGGGCGCAGCTCGGCGGACGGGGCGCGCTCCAGGACCGACTCGGGGATGACGGGCTTGCCCGCCCGCGCGTTGACGTGGCGGGAGAGCGCGTAGACCAGCGTCTTCGGCACGTCCTTGATGACGGCGAAGCCGCCCGCCATGTCCCCGTACAGGGTGGAGTAGCCGACCCCGATCTCGCTCTTGTTGCCGGTCGTCAGCACGAGCCAGCCGAACTTGTTCGAGAGCGCCATGAGCAGCGTGCCGCGGATGCGCGCCTGGATGTTCTCCTCGGTCACGTCCTCCTTCAGCCCCTTGAACGTCTCCGCCAGCGTGCGCTTGAACGCCGTGAAGACCGGGGTGATCGGCAGGCGCAGGAACTCGATGCCGAGATTCCTGGCCAGCCGCCGCGCGTCGTCCCGCGTGCCGCGCGAGGAGTACGGCGAGGGCATGGTGACCCCGGCCACGTTCTCGCGGCCGAGCGCCTCCACCGCGATGGCCGCCACCAGCGACGAGTCGATGCCGCCGGAGAGTCCGATCACCACCCGCGTGAAGCCGTTCTTCTGGACGTAGTCCCGCGTGCCGGTGACGAGGGCGTGGAAGACCTCGTCCACGCGCTCGAGCGGCGCCGCCACCGCGGCCGCGATCGCGTGGGGGCGCGGCGCGCGGGCCACCGGCGTCAGCGCGATCCGCGGCGGCGCCGCCTCCTGCTCGCGCGATTCCTTGCGCCGCCGCGAGTCCTGGAGCCGCGCGCGAAAGACGGCGTCCAGGTCGAGGTCCGCCGTGAGCAGCTCTGCCTGGAACTGCCGGGCGCGGGCCACCACCTCGCCGCGCGCGTCGACGACGACGCTGCCGCCGTCGAAGACCAGCTCGTCCTGGCCGCCCACCGCGTTGCAGAGCGCGAAGGCGGCGTCGGTCTCGACCGCGCGGCCCTGCACCATCCGCTCCCGCTCCGCGGGCTTGCCGCGGTGGTA
>DASUPA010000445.1:0-2557 GCA_036276335.1 Candidatus Methylomirabilota bacterium
TGCGGTGCTCGAGCGCCCGTGAGATCGTAGCTGGTCGATGGACTGGCGCGCACGGCTCGTACAGGACGACGCGGGGCTCACGCGGATCTTCCGCGAGACCCGCACGGTGGCCGTGCTGGGAGCGAAGGGCGAGGCGGGCGAGCCCGCGTACTACGTGCCGGCGTACCTCAAGGCGCGCGGGTATCGCGTGCTGCCCGTGAACCCGACACGGAGCGGCGATCGGATCCTCGGCGAGCCGGTGGCGGCGACGCTGGCGGACCTGCCGGGCCCCGTGGACGTGATCGAGGTGTTCCGCCGCCCGGAGTTCCTGCCGGGACACGCGCGGGAGATCCTGCAGCTGCCGTGGAAGCCCGCTGTCGTCTGGCTCCAGCTCGGCATCCGCCACGACGGCGCCGCCGCGGAGCTGGCCGGCGCCGGCATCCGCGTGGTCCAGGACCGCTGCATGATGCCCGAGCACCGCCGCCTCCTCGGCGAAGGAGCTGCCTGAGGTGGCTGGAGAGTACGCGTTCGTGATGAAGGACCTGCGCAAGGTCGTCCCGCCGAAGCGGGAGATCCTGCGCGGGATCTATCTCTCGTTCTTCCACGGCGCCAAGATCGGCGTCCTGGGCGCCAACGGCGCCGGCAAGTCGTCGCTCCTGCGCATCATGGCCGGCGTCGACACGGACTTCCTCGGCGAGGCGTTCGCCGCCGACGGCCTGCGCATCGGCTACCTGCCGCAGGAGCCGCAGCTCGACCCCGACAAGGACGTCCGCGGCAACGTGGAGGACGGCGTGGCGGAGACGCGCGCGCTCCTCACGCGGTTCGAGGAGGTCTCGACCAAGCTCGGCGAGCCGCTCGACGGCGACGAGATGGAGAAGCTGCTCGACGAGCAGGCGCGGCTGCAAGACCGGATCGACGCGAGCAACGCCTGGGACCTGGACCGGACGGTGGAGCTGGCCATGGACGCCCTGCGCGTGCCGCCCGGCGACGCCGACGTGACGAAGATCTCCGGCGGGGAGCGGCGTCGCGTCGCGCTGTGCCGGCTCCTCCTCTCGCGGCCGGACATGCTGCTGCTCGACGAGCCGACGAACCACCTCGACGCGGAGTCGGTCGCCTGGCTGGAGCGCTTCCTGGACGAGTATCCCGGCACGGTCGTCGCCATCACCCACGACCGCTACTTCCTCGACAACGTGGCGAAGTGGATCCTCGAGCTGGACCGCGGCCACGGCATCCCGTGGGAGGGCAACTACTCGTCGTGGCTCGAGCAGAAGGAGCGGCGGCTCGCGCAGGAGGAGAAGGCCGACGCGGCCCGCCAGCGCACGCTCGCCCGCGAGCTGGAGTGGGTGCAGATGTCGCCCCGCGCGCGCCAGGCCAAGAGCAAGGCCCGCCTCGCCGCCTACGACGCGCTCCTGCAGGAGGCCGGCGAGAAGCGGGCGGAGGCGGTCGAGATCAGCATCCCGCCGGGCCCCCGGCTCGGCGACGTCGTGGTGGAGGCCGACCACGTCGCCAAGGCCTACGGCGACCGCGTGCTGATCGACGACCTCTCGTTCAAGCTTCCGCGCGGCGGGATCGTGGGCGTGATCGGTCCCAACGGTGCCGGCAAGACCACGCTCTTCCGCATGATCGTCGGCCAGGAGAAGCCGGACCGGGGGACGTTGCGGGTCGGCGAGACCGTCAAGCTCGCGTACGTCGACCAGAGCCGGGACGCGCTCGACGGCACGAAGACGGTGTGGGAGGAGATCTCCGGCGGCCTCGACCTCATGAACGTGGCCGGGCGCACCATGCAGTCGCGCGCCTACGTGGCGTCGTTCAACTTCAGGGGCTCCGACCAGCAGAAGCGGGTGGGGGAGCTGTCGGGCGGCGAGCGCAACCGGCTGCACCTCGCCAAGGTCCTCACGAGCGGCGGCAACGTCCTGCTCCTCGACGAGCCCACCAACGACCTCGACGTGGACACGCTACGGGCGCTGGAGGACGCGCTGCTCGACTTCGCCGGCTGCGCGGTCGTCATCAGCCACGACCGCTGGTTCCTCGACCGCATCGCGACCCACATGCTCGCGTTCGAGGACGAGGGGCGCGTGCTGTGGTTCGAGGGCAACTACGCCGACTACGAGGCCGACCGCAAGCGCCGCCTGGGCGCCGAGGCGGAGCGGCCGCACCGCCTCCGCTACAAGAAGCTCCCGAAGGCCTAGCGCGTCGTCTGGGCGGTCGCGGCCGCGCGTGGCGCGGCCGGCGGCGCGGGCCGACGCTCGAGCTCGCACACGGGGCGCCGGCGCTCCACCTCGGCCTTCGCGCTCCGGATCCACGCGATGATCACGTCCGCGTCCTCGACGGTGAAGGAGACAGTGTGCTCGGTGCCCTGCCGCGTCTGGCAGAGCCGGATCTCGCCCTCGACGGCCCGTACGGTCGCTTCACTCACGGCGCTCCCCCTGACCCGTCAGTGTCCGCTCGCACGACGACGCTGTCCATGCTGTTGGCGATACATATCCATCGATCTATCCGGTGTCGGGAGACGCGTGCGCGCGCGGCGCGGGGAGAACGCCGGGCTCCGGGCCGGTCTCGCGGCGTCAGCGGCCCAGCG
>DASUPA010000446.1:0-6378 GCA_036276335.1 Candidatus Methylomirabilota bacterium
GAGGTCTCCGTGAGCGACACCGGCATCGGCATCGCCGTCGAGGACCAGGAGACCGTCTTCGAGGAGTTCCGGCAGGTCGGGACCGACTACGCCAAGAAGCACGAGGGGACGGGCCTCGGGCTGACGCTCTCGCGGAAGTTCGTCGAGCTCCACGGCGGCCGGATCGCGGTCAAGAGCCGGCTCGGCGATGGATCGACGTTCACCTTCACCCTGCCGGTGCGCGCATGGCCAACGAGCTGATCCTGCTGGTCGAGGACAACGAGAAGAACCGGAAGCTGGCCCACGACGTGCTGGTCCACCAGGGCTATCGCGTCGTCGACGCGGAGAGCGCCGAGGAGGCGCTGCGCCTCGTGCAGGCCGAGCGGCCGGGCCTGGTCCTCATGGACATCCACCTTCCGGGCATGAACGGCATCGAGGCGTTGCGCCGGCTCCGGGACGACCCCGCCACCAGCGCCATCCCCGTGATGGCCGTCACCGCGTCCGCGATGACGCACGATCGGGCCAAGATCATGGCGGCCGGGTTCGACGGCTACCAGTCGAAGCCGATCAGCGTGAGGCCGTTCCTGGCCGCGGTCCGCGAGCTGCTCGACCGGCCGGGCGGATGAACGCCCCCCCGCGCATCCTGGTCGTCGACGACACGCCGAGCAACGTGAAGCTGCTGGCCGACGTGCTGCAGGCGCGCGGCTACGCGGTGCTCACGGCCGCCAACGGCGCCGAGGCGCTCGCGCGGACCGAGCACGACGCGCCGGACCTGGTGCTGCTCGACGTGATGATGCCCGGCATGAGCGGCTACGACGTCTGCCGGAAGATCCGGGCGAATCCGGCCACGGCGACGCTCCCGGTCGTCATGGTGACCGCGCTCGACCCGACGCAGGAGCGGGTGAAGGGCATCGAGGCTGGCGCCGACGACTTCCTCACCAAGCCGATCAACCAGCCCGAGATCCTGGCGCGGGTCCGCTCGCTCCTGCGCATCAAGGCGCTGCACGACGAGCTGACGGCGCTCAACCGCACGCTGGAGGCGCGCGTGACGGAGCAGGTGGCCCAGCTCGAGCGCCTGTCGCGGCTGAAGCGGTTCTTCTCGCCGGCGCTCGCGGAGGCGATCGTGGGCGGCGGCGCCGACGATCCGCTGAAGAGTCACCGGCGGGAGATCGTCGTGGTGTTCCTCGACCTGCGCGGCTTCACCGCCTTCGCGGAGACGTCCGAGCCCGAGGAGGTCATGGGCGTGCTGCGCGAGTACCACGCCGCGATGGGCGAGGCGATCCTGGCACACGAGGGCACGCTCGAGCGCTTCACCGGCGACGGCATGATGATCTTCTTCAACGATCCGGTGCCCGTCGCGAATCCCCAGGAACGCGCGATCCGCATGGCGCTCGCGATGCGCGCGGCCGTGGACGGGCTGACCGCACGCTGGCGCAGACTCGGCTTCGACCTCGACTTCGGCATCGGCATCGCGCAGGGCTACGCCACCATCGGCGCCATCGGGTTCGAGGGGCGCTGGGACTACGGCGCCATCGGCACCGTCACCAACCTGGCGGCGCGGCTGTGCGGCGAGGCGCGCCCGGGGCAGATCCTCGTGGCGCGCCGCCTCTACGGCGCGGTGGAGCACCTGGTCGACGTCGAGCCGGTGGGCGAGCTGACGCTGAAGGGGTTCGCCAAGCCGGTCACGGCCTTCAACGTGCTTCGCGCGCGTGCGACGGCGTGACGCCCAGGCGGCCGGCCACCGGCAGCTTCAGCGCGGGGTTCAGCACGTCGAGCCCGAAGGTCAGCCCGAGCACGTTCACCTCGACGCCCTCGTCCCAGCCGGCGAGGACCCCGGCGAGGCCGAGCACGGAGAGCTGCCCACCGCGCCCGCCGGGCGTGCGGCCGACCGGCACGCCGTTCGGCAGGTAGTCCTTTCCGATCGCCGTCGGCGGCAGATGCAGGCGCAGCTCGGGCACCTCGCGGCCGACCCAGGCGACGAACGTGTTGCTGTTCGGCCCGGGCCAGGTCCGGTAGGTCCGGGGGTAGGGATAGCGGGCCACCGCGTCCTCCACGCGCGCGATGAGCGCGTCCACGCCCTCGCCGCGGACGTCGACGAGGAGCTCCGGACGGCTGCCGAACCAGTAGTTGTCCGGCCCCGTGCGATCCACGCGGACCGCCGGCGCGCCGCGGTCGACCCCCCAGCCGATGACCTCGTAGCGGCGAAACGCCGGCGCCCCGGCCGGCTTCACGGCGATCCACGTGTGGACGCCGAACACGCCCCGCCAGCCGACGGTGCGGGCGGCGTACACCTGGATGACCGCCTCGGACGTGGTCGCCGGGTCGGGCGCCTGCGCGGAGGAGTCCCGCCGCGCTTCCCACCAGCGCTCGTTGGCCCGCTCCAGCGCCGCGCACCCGCCCACGGTCAGGAGCGCGGCGAGCACGAGCCACGCGACGGCGCGTCTCAGCGTCGCGCCTCGAGGCCGTCGATGGCCAGGTCGGCCACCACGCCGTAGTGGTCGGACGGCCACAGCGCCGCCCCGTTGGCGAGGCGGCCCGGCGTCGACAGGATGACGCGGCTCGACCGCACGCGGGCGGGCACCGCCGTGCCCGGGAGGACGAAGACGAAGTCGACTCGCCGCGTCACGGTCGGCTCCTGCGCGTCGGGCCGTTGCCAGACGGTGGCGCCGCCGGCGTCCGGGTTGACGGCCCGGAAGGCATCGATCAGGCCGACCTCGCGGACCAGCTCTCGAAGCCACGCGGTGGCCTCCGAGGCGTTGAAGTCGCCGAGGAGCAGCGCAGGCAGCGGCCCCGCGTGCGACCGCACGGCCTCGCCCAGCCGCCGGGCCTGGCAGGCGTCGTGGGCCAGGTGAGTGGAGAACACCTGGAGGCGGCCGAGCGGCGTCTCGACGGCCGCGCGCAGGACGATGCGGGGGTCGTAGAACCTGGCGCAGCGCGGGAGATCGATGATCTCCGTCTCCACGATCGGCCACCGGCTCAGGACGGCCGGGCCCTCCTCGAAGTTCATCGCCCAGACGATCAGCCGGTCCAGGATCCCGATGCGGGAGACGCGGCGCGTGGCGGAGGCGTGCGCCCAGTGGAGGTCCAGCTCGCCGGCCAGGCGGGCCGCCACGTGACGGCCGCGCGTGATCGAGGACTCCTGGAGGCCGACGATGTCGGGGGCGAGCGCGCGGAGCTCCCGCGCGACCAGGCGGAGCCGGGCGTCGAGATGTTCGTCGTCCCCGGACAGGCCCGACGCCGGTCCGCCGTGCAGCAGGTTGAAGGTCACCACGCGCACGGCGTCGGGCACCTCGCCGGTGGCCGGGCTCGCGAGGAGCGCGAGCCCGAGCAGCAGCCCGCCGATTACAGCGGGTAGCGGAACGGCGCCCATCCGATCCCCTGGATGGGCGTCGGGGTGTACTTGCCTGCCCCGGCCCGCTCCGGGGCCCCGGCTGCCTTGGCCGGTTTCGAGG
This sequence comes from Candidatus Methylomirabilota bacterium, assembly GCA_036276335.1. Lineage (GTDB taxonomy): Bacteria > Methylomirabilota > Methylomirabilia > Rokubacteriales > CSP1-6 > AR12. The sequence continues at coordinate 3,432 of DASUPA010000446.1, forward strand.
ACCTCGCCGACTTCGACGACTTGCTCGCCTTCGCCTGCTTCTTGCCCGCGCCCTTGCGCGCAGTCGGCTTCTTGGCCGCCGCTCGTTTCTTCATGGCGCGCACTCTACCGCCGGCCCGCGCCTCGGTCAACGCGCCAGCCGGCGCAGCGGCGCGCCCGTCAGCCGCGTGAGGATCCACTCCTTGCGGAGGCCCGCGCCGAGGCGCCGGTAGAAGCGGATCGACGGCGTGTTCCAGTCGAGCACCGTCCACTCCATGCGGCCGCAGCGCCGGCGGACCGCGATGCGGGCGAGCGCGCGCAGGAGCGCGCGCCCCGCGCCCCGGCCGCGCTCCTCCGGCACGACGAACAGGTCCTCGAGGTAGAGCGTCGGGCGGGCCAGGAACGTGGAGTACGTGAAGAAGTAGAGCGCGAAGCCGATCGGCCGCCGCCCGCGGCGGCAGATGAGCGTCTCGAAGTAGCGCGTGCGACCGAAGCCGTGGCGGCGGATGCTCGAGGGCCGCACGACGCACTGCCGCTCGAGGCGCTCGTAGCGCGCGAGCCCTCGGATGAGCTCGCAGATCACGGCCGCGTCGGCGGGGCGCCCGCGACGCACGGTGAGGGCGGCGCGGCGCGCCCGGCGGGTGGCCACGCTCACGCCCCGGCGATCGCCAGCAGGAGCTCGGTGTAGGCGCGCGCGCCCTGCTCGACGTTCTCCACCGAGATCCGCTCGTCGTTGCCGTGCACGCGGCTCCACTCGCCGTCGTCCAGGATGAACGGGCTCCACCCGTAGCCCTGCAGCCCCATCCGACGGAACACCCAGTTGTCGGTGAAGGCGACGAGGATCTCCGGCGCCACCACCACGCCGGGGGCGCGCCGCGCCAGCGCGTCGGCGAGCGCCTTGTAGAGCGCGGTGTCGGGCGGCGAGAGGTTGGGGATCTTGGGCTCGCGGGCGAACGCGACCTCCACGTGCTCGTCGTCCACGGTCCGCGTCACCCAGTCGCGGATCTCGTCGGGATCGTCGCCCGCCAGCATCCGGCAGTCGATGTCGGCCAGCGCCTCCGGCGGGATCACGTTCAGCTTCTCGCTGCCGCGCAGCATGTTGATCGCGAAGGTCGTGCGCACCATGGCCGCCCACTCGCGGCGCGCGAGGAACCGCGCGCGGAACGCCGGATCGCGGAGGGAGGCCTCGAGACGGTCGAAGCCGCGGCCCTCCTCCACCGGCAGGACGCGCGCGAGGCCCCGGAAGTACTCCTGCACCTCGGGCAGCACGCGGAGCGGCCGCTCCGCCGTCAGCACCCGGTGGGCGGCGCGGACGAGCCGGTGCGGCGCGGTGTCCGGCCACGGCATCGAGCCGTGACCCGGCGCGCCGCGCGCGATGAGGCGCAGCGGCAGTCCGGTCTTCTCCGAGATGACGATGTGGGCGAACGGCGCCCGGAAGTGGGGCTTCACCTCGATGCCTCCGAGCTCGGAGATCGCGTACTCGGCGCCGCGCAGCCACTCCGGGTGGCGCGCGGCCAGGTAGGCCGCCCCGTACGCGCTCCCCGCTTCCTCGTCGGCGGTGGCCAGGAAGATCAGGTCGCGCTTGAGCGGCGTCCGGGCGCGCGCCAGTGCTAAGACCGCGGCGAGCTGCAGGACGCCGGTCGACTTCATGTCGAGGGCGCCCCGGCCGTACACGTAGCCGTCGCGCAGCTCGCCGCCGAACGGGTCCACCGACCAGTAGCGGCGGTCGGCGTAGACGACGTCGACGTGGTGGTGCAGAACGATGCCGCCCAGCGCGCCGTCGCCGGACAGCCGGGCGACGAGGTTGGCGCGGCCGGGCGCCGACTCCACCGTCTGGCTGGCGATGCCCTCGCGTCTCAGGACCTCCTCGAGGAACCGCGTGCCCGCGATCTCGTTGCCGGGCGGGTTGGTGGTGTCGATGCGCAGGTACGCGCGAAGGAGCTCGACGGCCTCGCGGCCGAGGGCGGTCCAGTCGATCATGGGGCCTCCGCCGGAATTCTACCCGGCGCGGCGGGGCGACGGCTCGCCGATGTGGACGTGCGCCCCGGTGGCGGTGCCCCGCACCGGCCCGCGGAAGGCGAGGAACGAGACGCCCTGCCTCCGCAGCCAGGCGATGAGCGCCCGGCCCTCGGCGCTGTCCGGGTGCACGGCCACGTCGAGCGCATTCCGGTGGTCGAATCCCAGCCGATCGTGCACCGCCGTCTGGCCGAGCGCGCTGATGGGCAGGGCGCGCCCGAAGCGCTCCGCGAAGAAGCGCTGGATGCTGTCGACGCGGGCGAGCGACCACGCCGCCGTGCCGAGATGCTGCACGAGCCCCGGCGGGGGCGTCGCGGCGGCCGTCGGCGCCGGCGGCAGGCTCTCGGCGGCGACCGCCTCGGCCAGGACGCGGTCGGCGTCCGCGAGCTCGCGCTCGGCGCTCGCGAGCCTCGCCTGGGCCTCGGCCAGGGCGGCGTCGGCGAGCTCGACCTCACGCCGGGCGACGGCGCCGCTGGCGAGCAGCCGCCGGCGCGTCTCGAGCGCCGCGGCGGCCCGGCGAACCGCGGCGTCCCGGAAGGGGATCAGGCGCTCGAGCGCGGCGCGATACGCCTCCGCCGCGGTCACCAGGTCGCCGCGGGCGCGTTCGAGCTCGTGTCGGGCGGCGGCGTCGGGCGCACCGCGCGCGGCCAGCGGACCGCCCAGTGCCAGGACCGTCAGCGCGCCGGCGAGCAGTCGGCGTGTCATGCCGTCCATCTTACGCGCTCGCGTCCCGCGCGCTCGCGCGCGGGGCGGTCGAGCGCGGCGCGCCTCGCCGGAGCGCTTCCTAAGGCGCCGGAATCGCAGGCGAGTGTCAACTCGGCTAAAAAGCTTGGCGACGACGGCGACGACACCGTAGGCTCGAATTCGTCCATTGATCTCGCGCGCATGCGCGGACCGGGCCGCCCAGAGGAGCCATCATGGCCAGGCTCGACGCCTTCTTCAAGCTGATGTTC
>DASUPA010000447.1:0-10660 GCA_036276335.1 Candidatus Methylomirabilota bacterium
GGCGCGCGACCGGGGCGGGCGCGCCTCCCTCGGCATCAGCGCCGACCTGTCACAGCTGTCCGAGGTGGAGCGGGTGGTGGCCACGGCACGCCGCGAGTGCGGCCGCATCGACGTCCTCGTCAACAACGCCGGCGCCATCCGCGGCGGCGCCTTCCTCGACATCCCGGACGCCCAGTGGATCGAGGACTGGAATTTGAAGCTCCTCGGTTATATCCGCATGGCGCGAGCGGTCTTTCCCGTCATGCAGGGCCAGGGGGGCGGCCGGATCGTGAACGTCGTCGGGGCCGCGGCCCGGAACCCGACCGCCGCCTACCTCACCGGGGGCGCCGCCAACGCGGCCCTGGTGAACTTTACAAAAGGCCTGGCCGACCTCGGCGCGGAGTCGAACATCCTGGTGACGGCGGTGTCGCCGGCGGCGACGCGGACCGAGCGCTGGGACTCGCTCATGGAGCAGCAGGCGAAGGCATCCGGCAAGACTGTCGCGGAGATGCGCGCCGCGGCGGAGGCGCCGTATAAGCTCGGGCGGATCGCCACCCCCGAAGACATCGCGGACGTCGTCTGCTTCCTGGCCTCCGCCCGGGCATCCTTCATCACGGGGATCTGCATCACGGTGGACGGCGGCGCCACCCGGGGGGTCTATGCCTAGGGTCGGATACGGCCTTGACATGCTTCGCCTCCTGTAACTACTCTCTTGCCCTGGCGCAGGCTCGAGGAGTTTCAATCGTCGCTCGCCGCTTTCACCGGGGCAGGAGGTTCGCGAGATGGCGGCCAAGTTGTTCGTCGGAAACCTTTCGTTTCAGGCCACGGAAGAGGACCTCCGCGAGCTGTTCGCGCAGGCCGGCAACGTGGAGACGGTGAGGATCATCACGGATCAGTTCACCGGTCGTCCTCGCGGCTTCGGCTTCGTGGAGATGGCCACGAAGGAGGAGGCGCAGAAGGCGGTCGAGATGCTGAACGGGCGCCTCTTCCGCGACCGCAACCTCGTCGTCGACGAGGCGCGGCCCCAGCCGCAGCGTGGGGCCGCCGGCGGGGCACGAGGCGATCGGCCGCGCGCCGGCGGGGGGCCGGCCGGCGGAGGCGCCTGGCGCCGCTAGAAGCCCGTCGGAGTATTTCGAGGGGCGCCACGGCTCCGCCGCGGCGTCCCGAGCCGCCATTGGGGGCTTGGGGGCGCCCGAAGCCCCCATGTCGACTAGAAGAGGCTGAGTTGCGCGGACTCGGTTTCGTCCTCGACGTAGGGGACCAGGCCGTCGATCTCGGCGAAGCGGCGGAATCGCTGCCAGATCTCGAGCACCTTCGACTGGTAGAACTCCACGTTCTCGTCGGGACGCTCGCGCGTCCACGCGCTCGCCAGCTTCGCCACCTCGTTCACGGCCACGCGCGCCGTGCGCCCGGTGACGTAATAGGAAATCTGGTCGCCCGCCTGGACCGGCCGGCCGCTGGCCGCGGCCAGCTCGTAGGCGGCCGACGGTGCGCGCACGCCGCTCGCCACCCGCTCGCGGTACACCTCGAGCGGCTCCTGGAGCGTCTCGGTGCGCGCAAACGTCCGGACGTCCACGCGGTGGGCGGCGAAGTCCGCCAGCCATCGGTCGACGACGGCCTTGGCGTCCGCGCGGTTGCCGGTGACGAGCAGCCGGACCAGCTCCTCGATGAGCCGGCGCTGGAAGGGTTCCAGGCCGCGTGAGCGGAACGCCGAGCCCTTGAGCGTCAGGCGTCCCCGCCCGTCGAGGAGCGCGTAGGTCTTCATCTTGTAAGAGAACATCGCCGTGTAGCGGCCATCCAGCTCCAGCGTGACGCCGTCGGGCAGCCCGGCCGCCACCGCCGCCAGCAGCGCGGCGTCCGCGTCCTCGGTGTGGCCGGGCGGCGGCGTGAAGTAGACGCCGTCGGTGTCGGCCTCCACGGGCGTGGCTCCAAGCTCGCGGAGCCGGTCGACGACGAGGGTCACGACGCGGCGCCCCTCCGCGGTGACGCGATTGGCCGCCTCGAAATCATTCCAGTACGCCGAGGAAAAACCGAGATATCCGTAGAACGAGTTGATAAGGATCTTGAAGGACTGGGACAGCGCCTGCTGGTGATGCCGCTCCTCCGCTGTGGCCGCGGCCTGGGCGTGTCGCTTGGCCGCCACGCGGACGTCGCGCAGGTGCGTGAGGAGCTCCAGGAAGACGCCGAGCACGTCGCTGGCCGGCGCGACACGCCCGGCGATCATCAGCGATGGATAGAGGGACGTGACGTCGACGTGGAGCACCGGAGAGGCCACGCCCTGGTGCCAGATCGCGGTCAGGCCGCCTCCGACGCTCTGCCCGGGCTCCGGCACCGGCACGGCGTGCCCCCGGCGCAGGTACTCGCGCAGCATGAGCGCGTCGACCTTGGCGGCGGACCCACGCAGCGTGACCGACTGGTAGTCGAAGGGCAGCAGCTGCGCCTGCGCGAAGTACGCGGGCGACAGGATGGCGGAGACGGCGACGGTCTCCAGCGCGTCGTCGGCCGCGTAGGCCATCAGGCGGTCGGCGTTCTCCGCGAGCTCGCGCGCGATGCGCGCGGAGTCCACGTAGGTGCGGCCGCTCGCGGCCACGCCGAGATGGCGCGCGATGTCCTTGAGCCCGAACGACGGCAGGTCGCGCGCGCCGACGTCGTGCAGCTGGGCGAGCATCCACGTGTCCACGACGTGACGGCCGACGACGTCGTACCGGCGGAAGCCGATCGTCCGCTCGGCCACGGAGAGCCGGGCCGGCCGGCCGCGCAGGAGGCTGCCGTCGCGTCCCCACGCCAGCGGGACGCCGTGCCGGCGCGCGCGTGCCTCGATGTACTCGAGGTCGAAGCGAAAGATGTTGTGGCCCTCGAGCACGTCGGGATCGCGCTCGCGGATCAGGCGACCGCACTCCGCGAGCAGCGCTGCCTCGTCGAGGCGGTCGCCGCGCAGGACCTCGCGGAACCCGGTGGAGTCGGCGAGGGCGACGGCGACGATCCGGTCGTCCGCGCGCGCGGCCGACGGGAACTCGTAGCCATCGGTGGTGACGACCTCGATGTCGAGCGCGAGCCGGCGCAGGTCGCCGAACCGCATGCCGCCGAACGAGGTCCGCCCGGCGAGGAGCAGGTACTGATGGACGGGATCGGAGAGGAAGCGGTACGGTACCGCCGCCGTGCTCGCCGCCTGCCCGCTGGCCTCGCGGCACCGGTCGCGGGCCGCGAGCGCGTGGCCCCAGGTCGCGAACCGGGCGAGCCACCGCAGCGCGCCCGGTCCGGCGAGCTCCGTGAGCGAGGTCAGGCCCGCCGCCCCGCGCACGAGCGCGGCGTCGGCCGCCAGCAGGAATGGCGCGAAGGCGACGGTCTCGGTGCGGACGCCGTCGTCGCGGAACCAGAGGCGGATGGCGTCGCCGTCGCCGGCCAGCGACGCGGCGAGGAGGCCGGCGGTGCGATCGGCGCCGAACAGGAGCGGAGGCGACGCGCTCAGCCGGCGGCTTCTTCCACGGCGGCCCGGTACCTCGAGGCGTCGACGAGACCGACGAGGGCGCGACCGGTCTCCGGCGCGACGACGGTCGGAATGGAGCGCACGCCCTCCGCGACCGCGGCCTCGTAGTCCTTCACGACCGCCTCGCGGCCGGCGCCCGACTCGAGGTCGGCGTCGAACCGCGGCAGGTCGGCGCCCGCGGCGGCGACGATCTCGCGCACGACTGCCGGATCGGCGATGTTGCGGCTATGCGTGAAGTAGGCCTCGAAGAGGGCGAGGTTCACGCGCTCGAAGCGCTCGTCGCCCTGACGGGCGACGCACTTGGCCGCCTCGAGCGCGGGCAGGCTCCAGTTCGGCATTGCGGCATGCGGCCACGAGGTGAAGGTGATGCCGTCGGCCGCGGCCATCTGGCCGCAGCGGCGCCAGCCGTCCTCGCGATACGTGCCCTTGAACGGCACCGAGGCCGCCGGGGTCGGGCGCAGCGGGAACGCGCGATGCTCGATGCTGAGCGAGGCGCCCAGGCTCTCCTGCAGTCGCCGGAGGCGGACCGCCGCCGGATAGCACCACGGTCAGAGATAGTCGCTGTAGACGACGAGACGCACCGGCTGGGCCATGCGAGGATTCTATACCGGCGCTTCGGTGTATGCTCGGGCACATGCTCGGCAAACTCCGGGCGGTGGGTCTCGCCGCCTCGGTTCTTCTCGCAGGCTGCGCTTCCGCCGCCGTGTCCTTCGACAACGCCACTCCCGCCGCCCCGCTGCGCGTCCCGGCTCACGAGTACCGGCCGGCCGGCCCGGGCGTGTTCCCGGCGGTCGTCCTGATGCACGGCTGTCACGGCGTGTCCGACTCGAATCGCGGGTGGGCGCACTGGCTGCGTGACCGCGGCTACGTCGCGCTGCTCGTGGATTCGTGGGCGCCCCGCGGGCTCGTCGAGGCCTGCACGCCCGGCGAGGAGCTGCCCAACACCGCACGCTTCGACGACGCGATCGGGGCGCTGCGGTGGCTCCACGGGCGCGGCTACGTCGACCGCGCGCGCGTGGGAATTCTCGGCTGGTCGAACGGCGGCGTCTTCGCCATGGCCGCGGTGAACGGCCCGACGCTGGAGCGAACGCGGCGGCGCGGCGTCGAGATCCCCGAGCCGGGCTTCCGGGCGGCGGTCGGCATCTATCCGGGCGGCTGCTTCTCGCTCGCGGACGAGCTGTCGGTGCGACCCCTGCTGGTCCTGGTCGGCGCCGACGACGACTGGACGCTCGCCTCGGAGTGCGTAACGCTGGCCGAGCGTCAGCGCGCGAAGGGCGCCGACGCCACCGTGGTCGTGTACCCCGGCGCCGTCCACTACTTCGACGTCGCGGGGCTGGCGCGGACGTGGCTCGCCGACGTCGAGAACCGCAACCGTCCCGGGCGGTGCTGCGGCGCCACCGTCGGCCACGACGCGGCCGCCGACGCCGACGCGCATCGCCGCGTCGCCGAGTTCTTCGACCGGCACCTCCGTGGAGCCCGGTGATGGACGCCTCCGTCGATTTCGCGCGGCATCTGCTGCAGACGGTCGTGAACCTGCACGTGAGCGTGCCGCGCACGCACCCGTCGGCGCGCATCCTCGGCAACGAGCGGATGGGCAGCGGCGTCGTCATCGATCCGGCCGGCCTGATCCTGACCGTCAATTACGTCGTCATGGGTGCGCCGACGGTGGACGTGGCCTTCGTGAAGGGCCGCCGGGTGAAGGGCGAGGTCATCGCGCAGGACTTCGAGATCGGGCTGGCCGTCCTGCGCGTCAAGCGGCAGGGGCTCGTCGCCGCGCCGCCGGGCCCGGCGCCGGAGGTCGAGCGCGGCGAACCGGTGGTGGCGGTCGCCTCGTCCGGCCCCCAGGATCGGCGCGTGGCCGGTGGCGTGGTCACTTACCTGGGGGAGTTCGAGGCGTACTGGGAGTACCTCCTCGAGCGCAGCATCGTGTCGAGCGCGCAGAATCCCGGGTTCGGCGGCGGCGCGCTCTACGCGATGACCGGCGCGCTGCTGGGCGTGGTCTCGCTGAACCTCAACGAGGTCGCGCGCAGCTCGCTCGCGATCCCCGTGGACTCTTACCGGGAGCACGAGCGCGAGCTGCTCCGGTACGGCCGCGTGATGAGCCGGCCGCGGCGCGCCTGGCTGGGCGTCTTCGCGCACGCGGTCGACGAGGGCGTCGTGGTGGTCGGCGTCGTGCCCGAGGGGCCCGGCGATCGCGGCGGTCTCCGCGAGGGGGACGTCATCGTCTCGCTCGATGCGCAGGAGGTCTGCAACCGGAAGGAGCTCTATCTCTCGCTGTGGCGCCACGAGCCCGGGGAGCGCCTGACGCTCGAGGTGTTGCGCGACAACAAGACCCGGCGCCTGGACGTGACCGCGGGCGACCGGGCGGAGTTCTTCAAACAGGCATGATTCGGAGGGCGTGACCGATGGATCTGGGACTGGCGGGGAAGGTGGCGCTGGTGACGGCGGCCAGCAAGGGCATGGGCAAGGCGTGTGCGATGGGGCTGGCCGCGGAGGGCGCCAGGATCGTGATGTGCGCGCGCACGGAGGCGGACCTCAAGACCGCGGCGGAGGAGATCCGGGCCAGGACGAAGGCCGAGGTGGTGGCCATGCCGGCCGACGTCACGCGGAAGGACGACGTGAGCGCCCTCGTGGACCGCGCCATGAAGTCGTTCGGCGGCGTCGACATCCTGGTCGCGAACGCCGGCGGTCCGCCCCGCGGCTTCTTCGAGGACATGACCGACGAGCAGTGGCAGGGGGCGTTCGACACGTCGCTCCTCTCCGTCGTGCGACTGGTGCGCGGCGTCCTGCCGTCGATGAAGGCGCGGCGCTGGGGCCGCATCCTGACGATCCAGTCGGTGTCGGTGAAGCAGCCGATTCCCGAGCTCCTGCTGTCGAACGCGGTGCGGCCCGGCGTGGCCGGGATGATGAAGACCCTGGCCGGCCAGCTCGGCAAGGATGGCATCACCGTCAACACCGTGTGCCCCGGCAAGATCATGACCGATCGGCTCCTGTCGGGGCAGAAGCTGTCCGGGCTCTCGCGCGACGAGTACCTGGCCAAGGCCGCCGAGGACGTGCCGGTGGGGCGTATCGGGACCCCCGAGGAGTTCGCGAACGTCGTCGTGTTCCTGGCGTCCGAGCGTGCCTCCTACGTGACCGGCGTCGCGGTACAGGTGGACGGCGGCGTGGTGCGCGGGCTCTTCTGAGCCGGCGCGCATGCTCGCCATCCGCGGAGCGTTTTCTCGGTTCTTCGCGGAGAGCGGCCTGTTTCTCGCGGCCGGCCTGGCATTCTTCTTCCTGGTCTGCTGCATCCCGCTGAGCCTGCTCGGTGTCTCCACCGTCGGCTTCGTGCTGTCGGGCGAGGAGGCCAAGCAGGAGGTGGTGGGCCAGCTCACGCGCAACTTCCCCGTGTACCGCCGGGAGATCGGCGCGGTGGTCCTGCGGATCATGGAGACGCGCGCCGCCTCCGGCGTCACCGGCACGCTGATCCTCATCTTCTTCTCGACGCCGCTCTTCGGCGCCTCCCGGCTGGTGCTGCACCGCATGCTCGGGGTGAAGGCGGGCGGGCAGTACCTGCGCAACTTGCTGCTCGACGCGGGGCTGGTGCTCCTGCTCACGGTGCTGCTCTTCGCCGCGAGCTCGGTGACCTGGGTGTTCCAGTGGTTCCAGGAGCTCTTCTTCCAGGCGCTCCGCGTGCCGTCGGTCTGGTGGTACTGGACCACCGGCGCCTTCAGCGTGACGCTGTCGGCGATCATGTTCTACTTCGCCTATCACTACGTGCCGCGCCGCCGCCCGAGCGTGGTGGCGTCGCTGATCGGGGCGGTCCTGGCGGCGATGCTGTGGGAGTTCGCGAAGCAGCTGTTTGGGTTCTATATCCGGCGGTTTGGCGTGTATGACCAGATCTATGGGCCGTTCGGGGTGTTGGTGGCGTTTGTGATGTTTGCGTATTACACGTCGATCGTGTTTGTGTTTGGGGCGGCGTATGTGGCCAGCCTCGACGCGCGTCGCGCGCGGCGATAAGGGCCCATCTGCTTCGTTGACTCGTCGTCCCCTCCCTGCGGCGTAGGCGGCCTACGCCTCAGTCGGGGACTCCTCGTCGCCTCGCATCTGGACCCTTCTCGCCACGCGCTGAACCGTCCGAACCGGGTAGGACGGCGGATCAGTTGCGCGCAGCGCGGCCGCTTCGCGGCGCGCCTGGGACGGCGGGTCATTTGGGCGGAGCGGGGGCGCGACACGGATCGGGGTGGGGGTATCGGAATGGGGGCGGTTTTGGGGTGACGCGGTGTGGTATGGTGGCGGGCGTTTTTCATTCTGCGCGGGAGGGGCCTGAATGCTTCTCAAGGGCAAGGCGGCCGTGGTCACCGGGGCGGGGCGCGGGGTGGGGCGGGAAATCGCGTTGCTGCTGGCGAAGGAGGGCGCCCGCGTGGTCGTGAACGACTACGGCGGCTCCGAGACGGGCGCCGGAACCTCCCAGAAGCCGGCCGACGAGGTCACCGACGAGATCCGGAGGGCCGGGGGCGAGGCCGTCGCCAACTACGACTCGGTGGCGACCATGGCCGGCGGGCAGTCGATCGTCCAGACGGCCATGGACGCGTTCGGGCGCATCGACGTGGTCGTCAACAATGCCGGCATCCTCCGCGACCGGATGATCTTCAACATGACGGAGGAGGAGTGGGACGCCGTCATCGACACCCACCTCAAGGGCACGTTCGCGGTGACCCGGGCGGCGGCGCCGATCATGCGCGAGCAGAAGTGGGGCCGCTTCATCAACATGACCTCCACCTCCGGCCTCATCGGCAACGTCGGCCAGGCCAACTACGCGGCGGCCAAGCTCGGCATCTTCGGGCTCACCAAGGTGACCGCGCTCGACATGGCGCGCTACAACGTCACCGCCAACTGCATCTCGCCGTTCGCCTGGACGCGCATGATCGGGACCATCCCGACGGAGACGGAGACGCAGAAGGCGCGCGTCGAGAAGATCAAGCAGCTGTCGCCCGCGCACATCGCGCCCATGGCGGTGTTCCTGGCGTCCGACGCCGCCAAGGAGGTCACCGGCCAGGTGTTCGGCGTCCGCGGCAAGGAGATCATGGTGTTCGGGCACGAGCGGCCGATCATGCGCGTCCACCATCACGAGGGCTGGACGCCGGCCCGGATCGCGGACATGTTCCCGGGCACGCTGCAGCACCACCTCGTTCCCCTGGTGACCTCGGGGCAGTACTTCAACTACGACCCGCTGGTCTAGCATCCCGGGATGCTCCGCCCGCTCGTCGTCCTGGCCCTGGCGCTGGCGGCGGGCACCATGTCGGCGCCGTGTCGAGCGCCGAATGGCTGAAGCTCGTCGCGCACGAGCTCGCGCACGTCTCGCGGATCGAGAAGGCGGCCGGGGAGGGGCGCGCCGAGCACTTCCTGCCGGCGGACCACCTGATCCGGCGCGACGGCTTCGACCGGCTGCTCGAGGACTTCCGCGCGTGCGGCACGCGTGTTGACCGGCACGCGAACTTCCGGGGCGCCTTCGGGCAGTCGCTGGCGGAGCTCGAGCAGGCGGCTCTCGCCCATCTGGCGAGCGCGGTCCGCCAACGGCCGGCTGCGCGCCACGCTCCTCCTCCTGGGCGCGTGCGTCTGGGCGACCGCCGCGCTCGCGCAGGAGGCGCTGCTCGTGGCCGCGGGCGACGTCACCGCCACGAGCGCTGTGCTGTGGGCGCGCGGCCTTCGCCCCGGCGAGGTGGCCGTCGATGTCGTTGCCGAGGGTACGGCCGGCCGGCGCGCCGTCCTGACCGTCCGCGCCGCCGACGACCTCACCGGCAAGACCCGGCTCGACGGGCTCGCCCCGTCCACGCGCTATCGCTACCGCGTCACGCAGGATGGCGCGAGTGCCGAGGGCGAATTCGTCACGGCGCCCGCGCCGGGCGAGCCGACGCGGGTCCGCTTTCTCTGGGGCGGCGACCTCGGGGGCGGCGGCTTCTGCCGGCCGGCCGAGGGGGGCTACTCGATCTTCCCGGCGATGCTGCGGCATCCCGCCGACTTCTTTCTCTTCGTCGGGGACACCGTCTACACCGACGTTCCGTGCCACCGGCCCGGCGTCGCCCCGGGAGGCAACTTCCGGGCCGTGACGCTCGACCAGTATCGCGCGCGCCATCGGCACAACCGGCTGGACCCCGGGCTACAGGCGCTGTTGCGCCGCATGTCCGTCTACGCGATCTGGGACGACCACGAGGTCCGCAACGATTTTGCCGGCACCATCGAGCCGCGCATGCCGATCGGACGCCAGGCGTTCCTGGACTACTGGCCGATCTGGCCGCCGGCGGAAGAGCCCGGCCGGCTCTACCGGCGGATCCGGTGGGGCCGCCTGCTCGAGGTCTTCATCCTCGACACTCGCCAGTATCGGAGCGACAACTCCATGCCCGACGGCCCGGGCAAGACCATGCTCGGGCGGGCCCAGCGCCAGTGGCTGGTGGAGGGCGTCACGTCCTCCACCGCGACGTGGAAGGTAGTGGTGTCGAGCGTCACGCTGTCGCTGCCCACGGGCCGCTCGGAGCGGCGGGACGGCTGGTCGAGCGCCAATGTGCTCGGCCTGCCCCAGGACGGCGCCGGATTCGCCACGGAGCGGGATGCCATTCTCGGCGCGTTTCGCAAGGCCGACACGCGCAACGTGATCTTCGTCGTGGCCGACGTGCATCACGCCGAGCTGATCCGCCATCACCCGCACCTCGACTGGTCGTTCCACGAGTTCATCGCCGGGCCGCTCTCCGCCACGCTGGGCCGGCCTCGGCCGCTCGACTTCTCGCTGAACCCCCGGTCGCTCTTCGCGCGGGGCGGCGTGTTCAACTTCGGCGAGGTGAGTGTGGAGCCCGCGAATCTCACCGTGCGCCTCGTCGACGACACGGGCACCGTGATGTTCTCGCACACGATCGGCCCCGAATGAGCGCGGAGCCACTCCCATCTCGAGCAGCCCACGTCGCCAGTGGAGACAGCGACGAAGCCCATCGACCGGGCGTGCGGAGCTACCCCCATCTCGAACAGCCCACGTCGCCAGTGGAGACAGCGACGAAGCCCATCGACCGGGCGTGCGGAGCCACCCCCATCTTGAACAGGCCACCCACGCTTCTACCCGTGCAAGCGCCATCGCTACAAAGGAGACCTTCATGATCGAGCTCACGCTGCAGATGGCCGAGACCGCCGTGAAGACCGCGCAAGCCAAGGCGCGGGCGCTCGGGA
>DASUPA010000448.1:0-5755 GCA_036276335.1 Candidatus Methylomirabilota bacterium
GAGCTGGAGGGCGAACGACGAGAGGACATTGGCTCCGTCGTCCAGGAACAGCAGGGCACGGCGCACGACGCCGCCCGGGTCGACGAGGATGTCGTTGAAGCCCACCTGATCCGTGCCGGCCAGCACCGGCGGCGGGCGCACACCGGATGACGCCCCTTCCCCGAACTTCGTGACCGCGACCACCCGTCGGTCGTGGGTCAGGACGGCGTTGAGCGCATCGGTCCCCGGCGGCACCGGCACGTCGCGATACATGTCCAGGCCGATCGCCCGCGGCTCCTGGCGCGCGATGAGATCGATGGCCCGGGCCAGCACGCCGTCGGACAGCGGCCAGCCGCCCTGCGCGGGAATGTCGCGCTCGGTCACCGTCACGAGCACGATGCGCTGGTCCGCCGGCGGATCCCCCGGTCGAAGCCGCATGTACCAGTCGTAGACGCCGAGCTCGAGGCCCTCGAGGAGGCCACCGGCGCGCAGGCCCAGCAACGCCAGTCCGATGAGGACGGCGACGAAGGTGGCCGCGACGAGCGGTGACCGGGAGCGCGACATGACCGGACTCCGGCCGGCGCGCCGGCTTACAGCCAGCTGTTGATCATGAGGAAGGGCGACCAGAAGCCCGGGTGCTCGTAGCGCGGGTTCGAGAGGATGCGCATCTGCGCCCGCCGGAGGGCGGTGGCTCGCGACACCGAGGGGTTCTGCAGCTCCTTGTAGAAGGTCGCCACGAGCTCGGCGGCCACCTCGTCGTGGACCTGCCAGAGCGTGGCCATCGCGCTCCGCGCGCCGGCCTTGATGGCGATGCCGGCGAGCCCGAGCGCAGCGCGGTCGTCACCGGCCGCGGTGTCGCACGCGCTCAGCGTCAGGAGCTCGAGGGGATCGTCGCGGTACTTGAGGACGCCGATGAACTGGTCGAGACGATCCATCGACACCTTGTCGTCGAACGTCAGGAGGAACGTCTTCGCGAGGTCGGCGTCGAACTGCCCGTGGGAGGCGATGTGGACGATCGTGTACGGATCGGCCCTCAGCGCCTTCTCGAAGTTGGCGGCCGAGAAGTCGCGGTCGAGCAGCGCCGTCGTCCTGAACATCTCGCGGAGCCCGTCGATCTCGGGGCGCACGTTCGGCAGCGGCGGGAAGCCCTGGACCGACTCGGTCACGCCGACCGCGAGCACGCGCGCCTGCTCGCGCTGGATGGGGCGCGGATCCGTGAGGCTCAATCCGGGCGTCACGGCGAGCGCGTACTTGCTGACGAGGAACTGCTTGCCGTCGTGGAGGGCGGCCATCGGAATCGTGCGGAGCGCCCCGTCGGGGACGAACACGAGCGTGTCCAGCTTGGCCGCCGCCAGGTCGTCCTCGAGCGGCCGGATCAGCCAGTCGTACAGTCGCTGCGCATGGGGGAGGTACTCGCGCGTCGTTCGCTTCTCCAGCTTCAGCCGGAACTGCCGGACCTCGCGCGTCAGTGCCTCCGCGGTGACCGGCACGACGACGCTCTTGAGTCCTTGCGGGCCGCTGACGACCAGCACCAGCCGGCTCTCGAGCGTCACGGGGTACACGACGACCGCGGTCTTCGAGAGGACATCGAGGCTGGTGACCTTCGCCAGGGCGGTGTCGACGCAGTCGTCGCGGAAGTAGTCACGAAGCTCGGCGGCCTTGAAGAGCTCGATCGTGTCGCGAGCCTCGAGGAGGGTGGCCGCTACCTCGTCGGGCTTCCGGCCGGCGTCGGACCGGAGCAGCAGATCGACGAGCTCGAAATAGACCGGTCCGATGGTCTCGCGGAAGGAGGTGGCCCGCGGCCCGGAGCTGACGGTCAGCTCCGGGCGGATCGACTGCAGCGTGGCGACCGCGCGCCGGTACGAGGCGATCGCGTCGTCCACCATGCCCTGCTGCTTCAGCAGGCGCCCGGCCTGCCACTGCCACCGGTACAGGGACTCGGGAGCGCCGGCCTGCTGCGCGGCGAAGATCGCGCGGCGGGTGAGCTGCAGCGCCTCGGCGTACCGGCGCTCCTCCTCGTAGAGCGCGCCAAGGTAGCCCCAGGCGTAGGAGGCGGTTCGCCGGTCGCCGATGCCGTCGGCCGCCGTGGCCGCCTCGGTCAGGGCGCGGCCGCCGCGGAGGAGGAGGGCATCGGCGGAGCCGGTCAGCGCGGTCCGGAGTTCGCGATAGCCCAGGCCGACACCGACGAGCGCGAAGGCCATGTCGTGCGAGGGCGGCACGCGCCGGAGCTGGTCGAAGGCGTCGTCGAGCAGGGCCTCGGCCGCGTGCGGCTGACCGCTCTGCCGCAGCGCGGTCGCGGCGTTGGTCGAGGCGCGCGCGCCGAGGATCGCCGATCCGCTGTCCTTCGCCAGCCTGATGCTCTCGCGATAGGCGGCGAGCGCGTCGGCGTGCTTGCCTTCGGCCGATCGGAGATTGCCGAGGTCGTTCAGGACGCTCGCGGTCAGGGCCGGCGCACGAGCCTCGCGCGCCAGCGCCAATGCGCCTTCCAGGTGGCCGGCCGCGATCTCCGGGAGTCCGAGCAGCGCGTGGGCGTTGCCCAGCGCCGCGAGCACGGCCGCGATCCGGCCCCGGTCGCCCGAGCCCTGTGCCAGGCGCAGCGCAGCCTCGAGACTGCCCACGGCCTCTCGATAGCGACCGAGCGACGACTGGGCCTGCGCGAGGTGGACCAGGGTGGTGAGCTGCCGGGAGCCGTCGGCGAGCCGGCCATAGCCCTCCGCCGCCTCTGCCCACGCCACGGCCGCGTCCTCGAAGGCCCCCCGCTGGAACGCCTGGCGCCCGGCGTCGAACGCGGCCGCCGGCGTCCGCGCCTCCGCGGCCCAGGACGGCCCGGCCGACAGCGCGATCAACAGCAGGCAGCACGCGTACCTGAGACGGCAGCCCATCGGTGCCCTTCTGGAGTCTCCGCCGGTGACGCCCGCAGGAGCCCTCGTGGCGGCGATTATGGGACCGGCACGCCCCGCGTTCAAGGTCGGCCGGGCGAGCGGTCGTCCAGGGCGTCCGGGTCGATCGCGTGCTCCGTCAGCTTCTTGCGCAGCGTGTTGCGGTTGATGCCGAGGATCTGCGCCGCCCGGACCTGGTTGCCGGAGGTCTCCCGGAGCACCGCCCGGAGCAGGGGCTTCTCGACGAGCCCGATCATCAGGTCGTAGAGGTTCGCGGAGGCGTGCTCGCGCAGCCCCCGCACGCACTCGTGCAGCCTGCGCTCGATGATCTCCTCCAGCGTGGCGTCGATCGCCACCGAGGCCGCCGCCGACACGGGGCCGATCGGCAGGTGCTCGGGCAGGATGACGCCGCTGGTCGCCATCACCATCGCGCGCTGCACGACGTTTTCCAGCTCCCGCACGTTGCCCGGCCAGTCGTGCCCGACGAGCCGGTCCAGCGCCTCCGGCGCCACGCCGCGCTGGCCCAGCTCGGTCGCGTGCTTGGACAGGAAGTGCTCGACGAGGAGCGGGATGTCGCGGCGGCGCTCGCGGAGCGGCGGGAGGTTCACGGCCACGACGTTGAGGCGGTAGAAGAGGTCCTCGCGGAACCGCCCCTCGCGCATCATCGCCTCGAGGTCGCGGTTGGTGGCGGCCAGCACACGGACGTCGATGCGGATCGACTCGGTGCCGCCGACGCGCTCGATGGTGCGCTCCTGCAGCGCGCGCAGGAGCTTCGTCTGCAGATCGGACGGCATGTCGCCGATCTCGTCGAGAAACAGCGTCCCGCCGTGCGCGAGCTCCAGCTTCCCGAGCTTGCGCTCCCGGGCGTCGGTGAAGGCGCCGCGCTCGTGACCGAACAGCTCGGACTCGAGCAGCGTGCCGGGGATGGCGGCCGCCGAGACCGCCACGAAGGGCCGGCCGGCGCGGCGGCTGTAGTGATGGATCGCGCGCGCCACGAGCTCCTTGCCGGTCCCGGACTCCCCGCGCAGGAGCACGGTGACGTCGCTGGCTGCGATGCGGCCGATGGTCTTGTAGACCTCCTGCATGCGCGGATGACGCCCGATGAGCGCGCCGAACTCCCACACCTCGTGCAGGCTCGTGCGGAGCCGGGCGACCTCCTGGGTGAGGCGCCGGGCGGCCAGCGCGCGCTCGGCCAGCAGGAGCACCTCGTCGATGTCGAACGGCTTCGCCAGGTAGTCGTAGGCGCCGCGCTGCATGGCCTGGATGGCCGTCTCCATCGTCCCGTGCGCCGTCATCACCACCACGTGGGCGTCGGATCGCAGCTCCCGCAGCCTGGCGAGCGCGGTGAGGCCGTCCATGCCCGGCATGCGGACGTCGAGGAAGACGAGATCGAAGAGCGAGTCGGCGAAGGCGCGGAGCGCGCTGTCCCCGTCCGCCACGGAGGTGACCTCGTAGCCGGCCTGCCGGAGGCCCTTCTCGAGGACCCAGCGCAGGCTGTCCTCGTCGTCCGCGATCAGGATGCGCGCGTCCGGCGTCATTGTAGCGAGTGGCGCCTGCCCGGCTCGTACCGCGGCTGGCCTGCCCCAGGAGCGCGGGGCCTCATCTGGCCACCGGCAGGAAGCACGTCACGGTGGTGCCGCGGCCTTCCTCGCTCTGGACGTCGATCGCGCCGCGATGCTGCTCGAGGATCTGGTGGCAGATGGCGAGCCCGAGCCCGAGGCCGTGGCTCTTCGTCGTGAAGAACGGGTCGAAGATGCGCGCGCGCGCCTCGGCCGGGATCCCGCTGCCCTCGTCGATGACCTGCGCCTCCACCATGCTCCGCGGGCCTCCACCGAGATCCATCTTTCCGAACAGCGGGTTCAGGCTCACCCGCGTGGCGAGCGTGATCCGGCCGCCGCCGGACATCGCCTCCATGGCGTTCCGCACGAGATTGTGGAACACCTGGACCAGCCGGTCCTCGTCGCCCATCACCGGCGGCAGGCTGGGATCATAACGCCGGACGAGCGTGAGCCGAAGCGTGCGCGCCGTCTCCTCGGTCAGCAGGGCCACACGCTCCAGCAGCTGATGGAGGTTGAGCGGTACCGGGCGGACGGGAACCGGCCGCGCGAGGTCCAGGAGCATCTCGATGATCCGGTTCACGCGGTCGACCTCGGTGCGGAGGACCGACGTGTACTCCTGGAGCGGCGACCCCGAGCCCAGCTCCCGCGACAGGAGCTGCACGGCGCCCCGGATGGCGCCCAGGGGATTGCGGATCTCGTGGGCGAGGCCGACGGCCATCCGCCCCGCGGCGGCCAGCGTCTCGCCGCGCCGCACCTCCGCCTCGAGCTGCCGGATGCGCGACAGGTCGCGGAGCACCGCGACGGCGCCGCCGACGGTGCCGTCCTTGGCAAACAGCGGCGCGGTGACGATGCTGACGGGAAGCTCGCGGCGATCCATCCGCTCGATCGTGCTGTCGGCGGCCGAGCGGCTCTCGCCGGTGGCGAGGGTCTCGCCGAGCCGCCGCACCAGCGCGGCGTCGCCGGCGAAGACCTCCTTGAGCGTCCGCCCCTCGGCACGGCGCGCGGAGCGGCCGGTGAGCTCCTCGGCGGCCGCGTTCCAGAACACGACGCGCAGTCCCGCGTCCACCGCAATGACGGCGTCCGGGAGCCCGGCGAGCACGGCCTCGAAGTTCACGACGCGAGAATCAGATCCGGGATCGCGTTCATCGTCAGGGGGGCGCGCTCGCCGGCGGCGAGGCGCGGGGCGCCGGCGGCCGCGATCATGGCGGCGTTGTCGGTGCAGAGGTCGCGGGGCGGAACGTGGAGCCGGATGCCGCGGGCCTCCGCCTCGGCGGCGAGCGTCGCGCGCAGCGGCGCGTTGGCCGCGACGCCGCCCGTCAGCACGATCCGCCGCACGCC
>DASUPA010000449.1:0-8159 GCA_036276335.1 Candidatus Methylomirabilota bacterium
CGCGTGCAGCGCGACCGCGCCGAGGGCCAGGCCTCGTTCTTCGACGACCTGCTGCCGAAGGCGGCGGTCCAGACGCGGGCGGAGCCCGCGATGCCGGTGGTCGAGGAGTGGCCGGAGGACCAGCGGCTCGCCTACGAGAAGGAGGTCCTCGGCTTCTACATCTCGGGCCATCCGCTCGCGCAGTACGCCGGGCTCGTCGAGTCGCTCGGGGTGACGACGTCGGCCGACCTCGCGAGCAAGGGCCACGGCGCGCGCGTGACGCTGGTCGGGCACGTGGCCGCGCTCAAGGAGACGGCGACGAAGAGCGGCAACCGGATGGCCTTCGCCACGCTCGAGGACATGACGGGCGCGGTGGAAGTGACCGTCTTTCCCGAGCCGTTCAAGGCGGCCGCGCCGTTCCTGCGCGGGCGGGAGCCGATCGTCGTGCGGGGCCGGGTCGACGACGGCGACAAGGGCCGCGTGGTGCTCGCCGAGGACGTCCGGCTGCTGGAGCAGTCGCTCGGCGCGGCCGGCGCCCGGCCGAAGAGCGGTGGGGAGGCGAGCGCGTGCCGGATCCGCGTCCGGGGGGACGGCGATCCCGCGGCCCGGCTGGCCGCGCTGCGCAAGCTCTGCGAGGAGCATCCGGGCGGCGTGCCCGTCTTCGTCCACGTGCTGGTGCCGGGCCTCGAGGTGGTGGTGCGCTCGCGCGGCGTCTCCGTCGACGCCGGCGCCGTGCTCGCGAGCAAGGTGGAGGCCCTCCTCGGCGGCCCCGCGCTCACCGTCGACTATGCCTGACGCGCTGGAGTTCGAGCAGCCGCTCCTCGATCTCGAGCTCCGGATCGCCGCGCTGGTGGCCCTCGACGACCCGGCGCGCGCCGACGAGATCGCCCGTCTCGAGGAGCGCCTGACGCGGCTGCGCCAGCGGACGTACGCCGGCCTGAGCGCGTGGCAGCGCACCCAGCTGGCCCGGCATCCCAAGCGGCCCCACACGCGCGACTGGTGCAAGCTCCTGCTGGAGGACTTCGTCGAGCTGCACGGCGACCGCGTCTACGGCGACGACGCGGCCATCGTGGGCGGCCTCGCGCGGTTCGAAAGCCAGTCGGTGGTCGTGATCGGGCACCAGAAGGGGCGGGACACCCGCGAGAAGATCGCGCGGAACTTCGGGATGCCGCACCCGGAGGGCTATCGCAAGGCCCTGCGCCTGATGGACGTGGCCGCGAAGTTCGGCAAGCCGCTCCTGACCTTCATCGACACGCCCGGCGCCTACCCGGGGCTCGGCGCCGAGGAGCGCGGGCAGGGGGAGGCCATCGCGCGCAACCTCCGCCGGATGGCCTCGCTGCCGGTGCCGATCGTCGCCGTGGTCACCGGCGAGGGCGGCAGCGGCGGCGCGCTCGCCATCGGCATGGGCAACCGCGTCCTCATGCTCGAGTACGCGGTCTACTCCGTCATCTCCCCCGAGGGCTGCGCCGCCATCCTGTGGGGCGACGCCGGCCGGGCGCCCGACGCGGCGGAGGCCATGCGGACGACCGCCCCGGAGCTCCTGCAGCTCGGCATCATCGACGCCATCGTCCCGGAGCCGATCGGCGGCGCGCACCGCGACTGGGACGGCGCGGCGGCGAGCCTGCGCGCGAGCCTTCGCGACCAGCTGTCGACGCTGCGCGCGAAGTCGGCGGACGAGCTGATCGCCGAGCGCTACGACAAGTTCCGGCGGATGGGGGCCTTCGAGGAGGCGAGCGCGCCCGGCGCGCCGTGAGGCTCAGCGCCGCAGGAGCGCAAGCGCGGCGTCCTCGTCGGTGACGAGGACGTTCGTGAAGCGGCCGGCGAGGGCGCCTCGCAGCGCCTCGACCTTCGCCCGGCCTCCGGCCACCGCGATCACCGTGCGGTCGTCGCGCCGCGACAGCGCCTGCAGCCGCTCGCCCTCCACCGACAGGAGCCGGCGAGACAGCGCGGCCAGCTCGGGCCGGTCCACGATGCGGCCGCCGGCGTCGAATGGCTGGTAGTTGATCTCGCCGACCACGCCGAGCTGCCGCAGCCGCTTGACGCTCACGCCGTAGGACTCGGCCAGCGAGCAGAAGCCGGGCGTCTGCTCGGCGATGACGCCGACGCCGACGATGGCGATGTCGACGTCCTGGGCGGCCTCGTAGATGGAGCGGACCTCCGGGTCGCGCAGCAGCCGCCGGCGCTCGCGCTCGATCTGGGTCAGCGACACCAGGTGCTGCACGGGCAGGGCGTACGCGCGCACGTGCGGCCGGTACTTGGCGGCCATCATCCCGACCAGCGTGTTGGAGAAGATGTCGACCAGCTTGAGCGTGCTCTCGCCGGACAGCGGGTAGAGGGTCAAATCGCGGAGCCGCCGCTCGCGCAGCGAGCGGATCGTGTGATACAGCGTGAGGCCGCACGAGAGCCCGACGCGCATGCCGTTCTCGGCGACCTTCTCGAAGTACACGGCGGCGGCGGCGCCGAGCTCGGCGCGCAGGTCGCCGCGGCCGCCCGAGGCGACCACCACCGCCTCGCGGAGCCCGAACGTCTGCACCAGCCCGGTCTCGAGCTCCTCCGTGCGCGGCAGATCGAGCTCCACGCGCACGAGCCCCTCGTCCATCGCCCGCTTCAGCAGGCGGGAGACGGTGGCCGCCGACACGCCGAGGGTCTTGGCGATGTCCTTCTGGCTCCGCGCCTGGCGATAGTACAGCTCCAGGCACTGCACCATCTGGCGGACCTCGCGGGACGGCTGAGAAATTAATTTCATGCTCGTCAAGTTCTTGCTTGACGGCCCAAGTCTACCCCGATATCCTCCGGTCGTCAGCATTCCGCATCCCGAAAGGGGAGACCTCTCACCTGAGCATGGAGGCGTCCATGGGCGCACGCCGTTACGGATCGTCCGACGGCCAGCCGGTTCCGTTCGAGGCCTATCATCAGTCCCGGCACGAGCTGGAGGGGCTGCCCCACACCGTGTCGGAGAAAATCCCGGTCACGAACTCGCCCAACATCTTCTCGTACAAGTCGTACATCTTCGCCAAGAACCCCGCGCTCGTACGCCGATTCATCAAGGCGACCAAGGCCGACGTGGGCGGCGTCGGCGGGCACGTCGTGGCCGCCGACGAGGTGAAGTCGGTGATCGCGAAGTACGTCCTCGACAACAACAGCTATCGCGGCGAGCCGATCTTCACATCGCTGATCGTGACGCACACGGGCGACGACTGCGCGGTGACCGGCATCATGGCCGAGACGGTCGACATGTCGGTCGTCGACGAGCTCATGTGGGACGCGCTGCAGGAGGGCGCGCACAAGGCGGCCGAGCTCGGCCTCTACGGTCCCGGGCAGGATCTCGTCGCCGACGCGTTCACGGGGAACCTTCGCGGCGCCGGCCCGGCCACGGTCGCGCTGCCGTTTCCCGTCCGCAAGGACAACCCGTCGCAGACCGTGCTCGTCTCCTACGCCGACAAGACGGAGCCGATGGCGTTCAACCACTACGCGACCGGCGCCTACATGCTGCCGCGCTTCAACACGGGGCTCGTCATCGCCGCCTCCAAGATGAAGCGCGGCTACATCTTCGAGATCGTCGACCTCGACACCAAGGCGCAGGCCATCGAGGCGGGCGCCCATCCGCGTGACTTGAAGGCGCTCGACGGCAAGATGGAGGAGCTCGCCAAGGGCCTCCAGGAGAAGGTCATCACGCTCCGCGCCCCGGAGGACCTCTACGACATCGAGGGCCTCACGCGCTCCTCCCGGTTCGTCGTCGCGCGGATCTGGAGCCGCAACGAGAAGGGCGAGAAGGACCAGCTGGGCTACATCTGCTCCGCCGAGCGGCTGCACAACATCAAGACGAAGAAGGGGTTCACCTACGGCGGCAAGGACGACCCCGTGCTGCTCGCCTTCGCCCAGGGGGACTGGCCGGCGCCCGGCGAGATCACGTCGCCGTGGGCCACGGCGCCGATGGTGGCCGGCGACTGCCGCGGCAGCCACAACCTGCACATCCTGCCGATGCCGATCAACTCGCAGACGTCGTACTGGTCGGGGCCCATCATCTCGGCCATCACGCTCTCGTGCAACATCCACACGGGGCGCATCGGCGCCATCTCCGACCAGTTCGCGCTCGGCACGCCGTGGGACGAGGTGCGCCGCACGGCCTCGCAGCTGGCCATCCAGTTCCGGCACGCGCACGGCGTCAAGCAGCCGGCCACGCTGCACGAGGACGAGCTCGAGTACCAGGAAGGCTGGAAGGAGCGCCGGGCGCGGCTCGAGACGCAGTTCGAGGTCAAGCCGGCGCTGACGTTCGTGACCAACGGCGGGCACGGACAGGGCAACGGCCACGGCACGACGTCGTCGGAGACGGCGGGTGCCGGTCGCGCCGCCGGCCGCCCGGAGGAGATCGACTGACCAGGCGCGGGGGGAGCGACGCCCGCTCCCCCCGCGGCGCCCGCCGCGTGACGCGCGCCGGCTCGGCGCTCGCGCGCGGCGCGGGCGCTCGAACCCGCCGACCGTCGTTTGTTTGACTTAGCCCGGACCGGGTGCTACGGTCAACCAACGCAAATCCCTGATTTATCGGACGAGCATGGCGAAGCTACACGTCATCACCTACGGCTGTCAGATGAACGAGTACGACTCGGAGCGGGTGGCCGGCCTGCTGCGAGCTCACCGCTACGAGCTGACCGACCGCGAGGCCGACGCCGACCTCATCCTCGTCAACACGTGCGCGATCAGGGAGAAGGCCGAGGACAAGGTGTTCTCGAAGCTCGGTGAGCTGCGCGCGCTCAAGGCGCGCCGGCCGGACGTGGTTGTCGGCGTCATGGGGTGCATGGCGCAGCTCCAGCAGGGCGTCGTCCAGAAGCGCGCGCCGCACGTCGATCTCGTGTTCGGCTCGGCGGCCGTCTCGCGCGTCGCGGAGCTCGTCGAGCGCGTCCGGCGCGACCGGCGTCCCGTGCTCGAGACGGGCGAGGCGCCGCTGGTCAAGATCACGGCGCGGCCGCCGTCCGCGAACCGGCTGAAGGCGTACGTCACCGTCATGGAAGGCTGCGAGAAGCACTGCACCTTCTGCGTCGTGCCGCGCACGCGTGGCCGCGAGCGCAGCCACCCGCCCGAGGCCATCGTGGACGAGGTGCGCGGCCTGGTCGCCGCCGGGTGCCGCGAGGTGACGCTGCTCGGGCAGACGGTGAACGCGTACGGCCGCGACCTCACGTCGCCCACGGACCTCGCCGCGCTGCTCCACCGCGTCAACGACGTGGAGGGGCTGGCGCGCATCCGCTTCACGACGTCGAATCCCTACAACCTCACGCCGCGGCTCATCGCCGCCATGCGCGACGTTCCGAAGGTGTGCGAGTGGTTCCACCTGCCGCTCCAGTCGGGCTCGGACCGGGTGCTCGAGGGCATGAACCGCGGGTACACGCGGGCGCAGTACCTCGAGCTCGTGGCCGCGCTGCGGGACGCCGTGCCGGACCTCGCGCTGTCCACGGATCTCATCGTGGGGTTTCCCGGGGAGACGGAGGCTGACTTCGAGGCCACGCTCGACATGGTCGCGCGCGTCCAGTACGACAACGTCTTCGCCTTCCGTTACTCGCGGCGCCCAGGCACGCCGGCCGCCGAGATGGCGGATCAGGTCCCCGACGAGGTCAAGGCCGAGCGGAACGCGCGGCTGCTCGGGGTGGTGGGACGCGTGACCGCCGCCCGGAGCGCGCGGCTCGCCGGCCAGGTGGTCGAGGTCCTCGTCGACGGGACGTCTCGGCGCAGCGCCGGGGAGCTGACCGGCCGCACGCGCTGCAATCGCGTCGTGAACTTCGAGGGGCAGGGGCGGGCGGCGGTCGGCGACGTCGTCTCCGTCCGCGTCACCGAGGTCATGCCACACAGCCTGCGCGCCACGCTGACGACAGCGCCGGAGGAGATCGTATGCTCGTCGAGATGAAGGTGCGTGGGCTCGCCCTCGATCCCGTGTCGAACATGCCGATCATCATCCTGCGGGACGAGGAGGACAAGCGGTCGCTGCCGATCTGGGTCGGCATCTTCGAGGCGAACGCGATCGCGCTGGAGCTCGAGAAGATCGCGACCCCGCGGCCGATGACGCACGACCTGATCAAGAACGTCCTCGAGGCCCTCGAGGCCCAGGTCGTCAAGATCGTCGTCACCGATCTGAAGGAGAACACCTTCTTCGCGGTGCTCCACCTGAAGCTCGGCGACGCCGAGTACACGGTCGACTCGCGGCCCTCCGACGCGATCGCGCTGGCGCTGCGGGTGGCCGCGCCGATCTACGTCGAGGAGGAGGTCTTCCCGAAAGCCGGCAAGATGGACGTGGCCAAGGAGGCCGAGCCCGTCAAGCCGGACGATCCGGAGCAGCTGCGCGAGTGGCTGCAGAACATCAAGCCGGAGGATTTCGAGAAGTACAACAAGGCCTGACGAGCGGCCCGTGCGCATCGCGCTGTTCACCAACAACTATCTGCCCTTCTGCGGCGGCGTCACCATCTCGGTCGAGACCCTGCGCCGCGGCCTGGAGGGCCGGGGCCACGCCGTCTGGGTCATGGCGCCCCGGTTCCGGGGGAGCCCGGACGGTGGCCCGCGGGTGCTGCGCTACCCGTCGATCCCGGCCACGACCTATCCGGAGTTCCCGCTGGCGATCCCGTGGGCGCCGGCCGTCACCGCCCGTGTGCGGGCGCTGGACGTCGACGTGTTCCACGCGCACCATCCCTTCCTGCTTGGACCCGTCGCTGCCCGCCTCGCGCGCCGCGCCGGGCGCCCGCTCGTGTTCACCTACCACACGCGGTACGAGAAGTACGCGCACTACGTGCCGCTCACGCGCGCGCTGGTCGAGGCGGCGGCCGTCCGCCTGAGCACGCGCTTCGCGGCGCGGGCCGACGCCGTCATCGCGCCCTCGTCGGTCGTGCGCGACGAGCTGGTGCGGCGCGGCGTGCGGGCGCCGGTGTCCGTGGTGCCGACCGGCGTCGACCTCTCGCACTTCCGGCCGGCCGACCGGCTGGCCGCCCGGCGCCGCCTCGGCCTGCCCGAGCGCGAGCCCGTGCTGCTCTACGTCGGACGCCTGGACCGGGAGAAGTCGGTCGAGCGCGTCCTGCTCGCCTTCGACCGCATCGCCTCCACGATCCCGCGCGCGCGGCTGCTGGTCGTCGGCCACGGCAAGGAAGCCTCGCGGCTCCGCCGGGTCGCCCGCGGCCTGGCCGCCGCCGGGCGCGTGGCGTTCCTCGGCGTGCGGCCCCACGCGCGGCTGCCCGTCTGCTATCAGGCCGCGGATCTGTTCCTGTTCGCGTCGGAGACGGAGACGCAGGGCCTCGTGCTCGCCGAGGCGGCCGCGTGCGCGCTGCCCGCAGTGGCCG
The DNA here is from genome assembly GCA_036276335.1 of Candidatus Methylomirabilota bacterium. Lineage (GTDB taxonomy): Bacteria > Methylomirabilota > Methylomirabilia > Rokubacteriales > CSP1-6 > AR12. The sequence goes on from DASUPA010000449.1 coordinate 7,293, forward strand.
TCAACGCCTCCGGCTGCGAGGAGGTCATCCGCGACGGCGAGACCGGGCTGCTGACCAAGAGCGACCCGACCGCGCTCGCGGAGGCCGCCATCGGCCTGCTGCTCGACGGCGAGCGGCGCGCGGCGCTGGGCGCACGCGCGCGGCGCGTCGCCGAGCGCGAGTTCGACGTGCGCCTGCAGATCGACCGCACGCTCGACGTCTACGCGGCGGCCCTCGCCCGCGGGCGGCACCCGTGAGCCAGGCGCGTTCCATTCTGGTGCAGTGTCGACGCGAGTACGCCGCCCCGGCGGGGCCGGGATTGCTCGCCCCGGATCCGCGCGCACGGACGCTGCGCAAGGTCCTGGTGAGCTATCCCGAGGTCCGGCACATCCGGCCCGACCGGATCAGCCTCGACGCCGGCACCGATGCGCGGACGATCGACACCGTCGTCAAGTTCCTCGAGCGCCAGCACTGGCTCGTGGCCTCCGTGGTGGTCGAGTGATCCGCCGCACGGTCGAGGCGCACGAGCGTATCAAGGAGGAGATCATCCGCGAGAAGGCGGCGGCGCTCGGCCGTGCCGGAGAGCGCCTCGAGGCGGCGCTGGCCGAGGTGGCGGCCATCGTCCGCGCGTGGCGCACGGCTCCCGACGCCGCGGACCGCGAGCGGCTCGGCTTCGACTACGAGCGAGCCTGGCGGGCCGCCGACGCCGCCCGGCTGGCGCTCCTGATCCAGCGCGAGGCGGTCGGCCTGCGCGACCAGCGGGTGGTGGACCAGCAGTTTCCCCGGCCACCCCGCCGCCCGTGATCTTCGATCAGGGTGCCGAGCGGCTCGCGCGTCCGGCCCGCGAGGCGCTGCAACTCGAGCGGCTCGAGGCGACGCTCGGGTGGG
>DASUPA010000450.1:0-9215 GCA_036276335.1 Candidatus Methylomirabilota bacterium
CGGCAGTGTCACGCCTACGTCACCGCCTCCCTGTGGGAGCCGGCCGGCATGCACTTCGTGGAGGGCGCCCAGTGCGGCCTGCCCCTCCTCTACCACGAGGACGGCGGCGGCACGCCCGAAGTCGGCGAGCGGTTCGGCATCCCGTTCCGCGACGACGTGGCCGGAGCCGTGCGCGCCATGCGCGCCCGCTACGACGAGCTGCGCCGTGCCGTGCTGGAGCGCGCACCCTCGGGCGACGCCATGTGCGAGGCGTACGCGCACCGGATCCAGCGCGGGATCGCGCTCGCGCGCGAGGCGGGCGTCCACGCGTGAGCGGCGAGCGGCTCGCCGTCTACTCGGGACCGCGGGAGCTCGAGCCGCTCGTCCGCGACGAGCTCGGTGCGCGCTTCACCGTCCGCTGGGTCCCGCCCGAGGACGACGCGCTCGCCAAGGCGCTGCGCGACGCCGCCGTCTTCCTCGACGCGTCCATGCGGGTGCGGATCACGGCGGCCATGGTGGACGACGCGCCCGACCTGGCGCTCGTCGTCACCGCGACCACCGGCGCCGACCACATCGACGCGGCCGCGCTCGCCCGGCGCCGCATTCCGCTCCTGACGCTGAAGGGACAGTCGGAGGTGCTGAACGGGCTCACGCCGGCGGCCGAGCACTCCTGGCTGCTGCTCCTGGCCTGCGCGCGCAGCCTGCCGGCGGCGCGGGCGCACGTCGCCGAGGGCGGCTGGGACCGCACGCGCTTCCCCGGTGTGATGCTGCGCGGTCGCAGCCTGGGAATCATCGGCTGCGGCCGCATCGGGCAGTGGATGGCCCGGTACGGTCACGCGTTCGGCATGACGTGTCGGGGGTACGATCCGTACCTGACGGCGTGGCCGGAGCATCTGATCCGCACCGACCTGCCCGAGCTGCTGGCCGTCTCCGATTTCGTCACGCTGCACGTGCACCTCACCGAGGCGACGCGCGGGCTGCTGCGCCGCGAGCACTTCGAGGCGATGAAGCCGGGCGCCGTGTTCGTGAACACGTCCCGCGGCGAGCTCGTCGACGAGGCCGCCCTGCTCGACGCGCTTCGCGCCGGCCGTCTGCGCGGCGCCGGCCTCGACGTGCTCGCCGGAGAGCCTGAGATCGCCGACCATCCGCTCCGCCGCTACGCCGCCGAGCACCCGAACCTCGTCATCACGCCCCACATCGGCGGCTACAGCCCGGACGCGGTGGCGACCGTGCTGCGCTTCTCGGCCGGGCGCATCCGCGCACATTTCGAGGGGGGACGGTGAAGACGGAGCTGGCGGTCCTCGCGGATGCGCTGGCCGCGGAGGGCGTCCGCGCGGTCTTCGGCATTCCGGGCGGCGGCCCGTCGCTGCAGCTCGTCACCTGCCTCGAGGCGCGCGGCGTGCCATTCTACGGAGCGTCGCACGAGGCGTCGGCGGCCGTCATGGCCGGCGCCTTCGGGAGGCGGTCACGGACGCTCGGCTGCTCGGTGTCGATCCGGGGTCCCGGTCTCGGCAACGCGCTCGCCGGTGTGCTCACCAACCACTACGAGAACCGGGCGACGCTGAGCATCGCCGAGACCCTGGGCACCGCGCACAAGCGTCTCGATCACGCCGCGGCCGTCGCGCCCGCGGTGAAGGCGTATGCGACGCTGGGCGAACCCGGTGCGACCGTGACCGCGCTCGCGCGAGCGGCGAGGGAGGAAGTCCCCGGGCCCGTGCATCTCGATCTCCGCGCCGACGGCCCCGATGTCCTTTGGACGCCACCGTCCGCGGCGCCGCAGGAGCCGCTCGACGCCCACGCGCTCGAGCTCCTCGATCGCGCCCGACGGCCGGTCGTCATCGCGGGCAGCCTGGCGACCCGGCGCGCTTGGGGAGCGAGGCTCGCCGCGCTCCGCGTGCCCGTGCTCACGACGTTCGCCGCGAAGGGCGTCGTCGACGAGCACGGCCCGTTCGCCGCCGGGGTCTTCACGGGCGACGGCAAGACGCTCGCGCCGGAATGGTCGCTGCTGCCGGAGGCCGATCTGGTCGTCGGCCTGGGCGTGCGTGCCGGCGAGATCCTCCGCGCTCCCCGCTGGCCGTGTCCGGTCCTGCTGCTCGACGTCGTTCCCGGCGCCGCCGATGGCCTGGGCGCGACCCGGTCCTTCGCGAGCGCCGAGGACGCCGACTTCGACGCTGCCCTCTCCGCGCTCGCGGCGCGGGCGTGGGGCGCGGACCGCGTGGCCGAGACGGTTGGCGCAGTGCGCGGACGGCTGCTGGAGGACCCGTGGCTGCCGGGCCGCGTCTACGAGGCGGTGGACCGCGCCCTGCCGGAGGTCGGATGCTTCGTGGCCGACACCGGCTGGTTCTGCACCGTCGCCGAGCACGTCTGGCGGGCGCCGGCGCCGGATGCCTTCCTGGCCAGCGCCAACGGCCGCTCGATGGGTACGGCTCTGCCGACCGCCATCGGCGCCGCTCTCGCCGATCGCGGGCGGCCCACGGTGTGCGCCATGGGCGATGGCGGCGTGCGGATGTACGTCGCGGACCTGCGCGTCGCAGTGGAGCAGCGGCTGCCGATCCTGTTCCTCCTCCTGTCCGACGGGCGGCTGGGGAGCGTGGCGGGCGATCCGTCGCTCAGCCGGCGGGCGACGGCCGTCGCCGGAGCGTCGTGGTTCCGCGTGGCCGAGGCGATGGACTGTCCGGGCCACCAGGTCAAGGACGTGGACGGCCTGCTCGCCGCCCTCGCGCGCTGGCGGTGGTCCGAGGGGCCGTTGTTCGTCGAGGCGGTCTTCGATCCGGACCGCTATGCGGCGATGACGCGCGACGTTCGGTAGGGCGCGTGCAGACGCCGCGCACGGTTGCGGCCACGACCGGCATCCGCCGCGCCGCCATGCGCGTGTGCACGCCGCACTGCGGTCTCGATCCCGAGACGCGGCTGGGCGGCGAGATGTACGAGATCGAGGTGCTGCGTGAGATGGCCACGCGCGGCATCGTCTTCGACATCCTGCTCGCCCGGCACAAGCGCCACCCGGACGGCGTGCCGAACTGGACGGTCCACCGCCTTCCGATCGGGCGAGGGCTGCGCTGGCCGGTCGCGGCCGTGGTGCTGCCGCCGGCGATCCGGCGCGTGTACCGGGCGACGGGCTTCGATCTGCTCCGCGTCCACTCGCTGCGCTACATCGGGCCGGCCGCGCTGGCGGCCCGGTCGTGGTACGGCGTCGACGTACCCGTCGTGGCCCATCACCACCATCTCGATCCGAGCCGGCTGAATCGCGTGATCGAGGGACCCGTCATGCGGGCGGTGGAGCGGGTGATCGTCGGCAGCGACTTCGCGCGGCGGCAGGCCGTCGAGCAGCTCGGCGTGCCGGCCGAGCGCTTCGCGGTCGTGCCGTACGGCGTGGACCGGACGCTCTCGCCCGGACCGAGGCCAGAGGCTCTCGCGCGACGACTGGGCGTGGCGGGAGCACCGGTCGTGCTGTCCCTCGGGTCGCTCGAGCCGCGCAAGAACCTCGGCTTCCTGCTCGAGGTCTGGCAGGACGTGGTCCGCACGCGCCCGGACGCCCGCCTCGTCGTCGCCGGCGGCGGGCGCCTCGACGCCGAGCTGCGCGGCCGGGCGCGGGCGCTGGGCATCGAGTCGTCGGTGGTCTTCACCGGCCACGTCCCGGCCGCGGAGAAGCTCGATTACTATCGGCTGGCGGACATGCTCGTGTTTCCGTCGACGATGGAGGGCTTCGGGCTCGTGGTGGCCGAGGCGATGTCGTGCGGGCTCCCCGTGCTCGTGTCCGACCGCGGGTCGTTGCCCGAGCTCGTCGTTCCCGCCGCCGGCGGTCTCCTCGCCGACCCGAGCGACCGGAGCGCCTTCGTTCGTGGGATCCTGACACTGCTCGGCGACCCCGCCATCCGTCGCCGCTTCGGCACCGCCAACCGCGAGCGCGTGGAACGGCTCTTCCGGTGGGACGTCTGCGCGGCCGCGACGGCGCGCGTGTACGAAGAGGTGCTCGAGGCGTGGCGCGCGCGCCGGAGGCCGCGGTGAGCCGCGGCTGGCCCCGCCCGCTGGTGGCTGCGCTCGATTCGCTGGACCGTCGCGGCGGCGCCATCGCGGTCCGGCTCGTGAAGTACACGGGCAAGAGCCCCGAGCGCGTCCACCCCAAGCACCTCGTAGACGCGCCGTGGCACCACTGGTACCTCGACTTCCTCGAGCCCGGGGCGGTCGTCCTCGACGTCGGGTGCGCGAACGGCGTCCACACGCTGGCGGCCGCCGGCCGTGCGCGGCGCGTGTACGGCATCGACGCGGACGTGCGACAGCTCGCGATCGCCGCAGCCGGTGCGCGCCGGCGCCGGCTCGACAACGTGCGCCTGCTCGCCTGGGACGTCATCCAGCCCTTCCCGTTCCCGGCCGGGACCTTCGACGCCGTCCTCTTCCTCGACGTCATCGAGCATCTCGTGCCCCGGGTGGCCGTGCTGCACGAGATCCGGCGCGTCCTGAAGCCGGGCGGTCGCCTGCTGGTGTCGGCCCCGCACCGCGACACGTCGTGGCGGCGCCGCCTGCGCGCGGCCGGTCGGTTCGCCTTCTCGGACGCCGACCACAAGGTCGAGTACAGCCGACAGGACCTGCTGGACGAGCTGGCGCGGGGAGGGTTCACGCCGGCGGAGGCGGTGATGCCGGTCGTCTACGACACGCCTCTCGCGGGGCTGATCGACGTCGTCGGCGGTCTCGCCCTCACGCCGTACGCGCGCCTGATGCGCTGGAAGCGCGAGGCCGCGCTGCGCCACCCGGAGGAGTCGATCGGGTTCCGCGTGGTGGCGCGTCCCGACGGACCGGGGGCGTCGTGATCCTCGGCCTCCTGCCCGAGATCCGCGGCGGGCTCGGGACGCTGGCGCAGACGGGTCAGCACACCCGGTTCGTGGACGGCTACCTGCGCGCCTATGTCCGCGCCTTCGAGGAGGTGCGCTACTTCAGCTACCGACAGGAGGCGCTCGCCGACTTCGCGCCCGATCCCGAGGTCGCGGCGCGCGTGCGGATCGTGCCGGGCTCGCGGTGCCATCCCTGGCTGTACGCCGCGCTCATGGGCCTGCGCCATCGCCGGGCGCTCGGCGCCTGCGCCGTCCTGCGCGTCTTCCACCTCACCGGCGTACTGCCGGCCCTGGTGACGCGGCGTCACGCCGGCGTGCCGTTCGCCGTGACCTACGGATTCCACTACGACCGGCTGGCGCGGTCGCGCACACGCGCCTGGCTCCACCGGCGGCTCGAGAGGCTCGCGCTCGCCCAGGCGGACGCGGTCATCGTCACCACTCCGGAGCTCCAGGCGCACGTCGCGCGCCGCGCGCGGTCGCCGGAGGCGGTCCACCTGCTGCCGAATGCCGTCGACGCGGCGGCGTTCCGTCCCGTGGAACGGCCGCCGGCTCTCGTCCCGACCGTGCTGTACGTGGGGCGCCTGGCGCCGGAGAAGAACCTCCAGACGCTCGTCGACGCCCTCGCGAAGCTGCGCGGCCGCCAGGATGCCTCCCTTCGCTTCGTCGGCGACGGCCCGCTGCGCGCCGCGCTCGCCGCCGAGGCGGAGCGCGCCGGCGTGCGCCTGGAGCTCTCGCCCGTCGTCGACCACGCCCGCCTGCCCCAGGTGTATGCGGCCGCCGACGTCTTCGTGCTTCCGTCGCTCACCGAGGGACACGCCAAGGTGCTGCTGGAGGCGATGAGCTGCGGGCTGCCGTGCGTGGCCTCGAACGTCGGCGGCAACCGCGCCGTCATCGTCGACGGGTACACGGGGCTCCTCGTCGATCCGGGCGACGCCGGCGCGCTCGCCGACGCCATCGACCGCGTCCTCACCGACCGCGCGCTCGCGCGGCGCCTGGGCGAGGCCGCCCGGCGGGAGGTCGTCGCGCGCTACGATCTCCGATCGGCGCTGGAGCGTGAGATCGAGCTGCTGCGCGCGCTGGGCGCGCGCGGATGACGCTCGCGTACTACGCGCGGTCCGCGACCCGGGCGTTCTGGGCGGAGCACTGGGGCGGCCAGTCGCCGGAGGCGCTGGCCCGGGTGGCCCAGATGTCGCCGCTGACGTCGCTCATCCTCGGCGCGCTGCCGCCGCCTCCGGCGTCGGTGCTCGAGGCGGGGTGCGGCCTCGGCCAGTACGTGGTCTTGCTGCGCCAGGAGGGATGGCAGGCGGTCGGCGTCGACTGGACGCTGGACCCGCTCCGTGCCTGCCGCTCCTGGGTGGCCGACACGCCGCTGGCCGCCATGGACCTCGGCCAGCTCGGCGTCCGCGACGGCGCCTTCACGGCGTACGTCTCGCTCGGCGTGGTCGAGCACGACGCGGCGGGTCCCGATCGCATCCTGGCCGAGGCGCGGCGCGTGCTCGCGCCCGGCGGGACGCTCCTCGTGTCGGTCCCCTACGTGAACCTGGTCCGGCGCCTGGGCGCGCGGCGCATCCGGCGCGCCAACGAGCGGCTGCGGGCGGCCGGCGGGACCTTCTACCAGTTCGCCTTCTCGCAGCGGGAGGCCAGCGCGGCCATCGAGCGCGCGGGCTTCCGCGTGGTGCAGGCGACGCCGTACGATCCGGCCCGCGTGCTGCGCAGCGCGTGGCGCCGCTTGCGCGGGCGCCGCGCCTCCTCCCCCGGTGCGGCGCAGGACGGTGGGGCCCCGGCGACCGCCGACCGCGCCGGTGGTCTCGCCCGGCGCCTGCTGTACACGCGCCCCGCGCTCCACGCGTTCGGTCACATGATCTTGCTCGTGGCGGTGAAGCGGTGACCGCGCCCGCCGTCTCGGTCGTCATGGCCGTCTACAACGGCGAGCCCTGGCTGGAGGAGGCGATCGCCAGCATCCTCGGGCAGTCGCTGGTCGACCTCGAGTTCATCGTCGTGGACGACGGGTCGACGGACGGCACGCCGCGCCGGCTGAAGGCCGTCGGCGACCCGCGGCTCCGCGTCATCCCGCAGCCGCGCGCAGGCCAGACGGCGGCCCTCAACCGCGGCCTGCGTGCCGCGCGCGCCCCCCTCGTCGCGCGCATCGACGCCGACGACGTGGCGCTGCCGGAGCGCCTGGCGCGCCAGGTCGGTTTCCTGGCCGCCCATCCCGAGGTGACCCTGCTCGGCACCGCCGCCCGCGAAATCGCGCCGTCCGGCGCCGTGGTCCAGACCCTCGCGCCGCCGTGCGACGACCGCGCACTGCGGCGGGCCCTCATGCGCGCGAACCCGTTCGTCCACTCGTCGGTCATGTTCCGGCGGGCGGCGATCGACCTCGTGGGCGCCTACGACGAGTCCTTCGCGGTCGCCCAGGACTACGACCTCTGGCTGCGGATGAGTCGCGTCGGCCGGCTCGCCAATCTCGCCGAGCCGCTCGTTCTCCGGCGCCTGGCGCCCGGACGGCTCTCGAGCGCGCGCGACACGACGCGGCTGCGTGACGAGGTGGTGGCGAAGCTGCGCGCGCTGCGCAGCGGCGCTTGCCCGCCGTGGTCCGCCGTCTTCCTGGCCAAGCCGCTGGCCGCCTTGATGCTCCCCACCCGTGTGCGGCGCGCCGCCCGCTCGATCGTGCGGCCGGCGCCGCGCGAAGCACGATGACGCTTGCGGCCCGCGCCATGAGGGCGCCGTCGCGTCCGGTGCTGCACCTGATGGTGTCCACGCGCCCCGGCGGCGCACCCCGCCAGGTCGCGCTGCTCGCGGCCGGTCTCCGCGCCCGCGGCTGGCTGCCGATCGTGGGCGCCCCCGCCGACGGGATGCTGTTCGAGAGCTTCCGGACGATGGGCATCGAGACGGTGCGACTGGCCACCAACCGACTCCGGCCCGCCACGCTCGTGCGCGTGCTGCGGCTCGTGCGGCGCCGACGCGTGGCCCTCATTCACTCGCACGGCAAGGGTGCCGGCGTGTACGGCCGCGTGGCCGCGCGCCTCACCGGCGTCCCGGCCGTCCACACTCTTCACGGTATCCACTTCGAGCGCTACGGTCCGGCCGCCCGCCGGGCGTACCTGGCGCTCGAGCGTCGGCTGTCGTCGTGGAGCGCGCGAGTGGTGAACGTCTCGCGCGAGCAAGAGCGCGAGGGCCTGGCCCTGCGCCTGTTCGACGCCCGGCAAAGCCGCGTCATCGTCAACGGGGTCGACACGATGCGACTGGCCGCCACGGCGCTGACTCGCGCGGAGGCGCGGGCGGCGCTGAAGGTGCCCGCCGACGCCTGTGTCGTCGGTACGGTCGCGCGGTTCGACGAGGTCAAGCGCCTCGACCTCCTGCTGGAGGCGGTGGCGCGACTGCCCGGGGTGACGGCGGTCCTCGTCGGCGCGGGGTCGGAGTCGGCGCGCCTGCGTGCGCTCGCCTCCGCGCGCGGGCTAGGGGGGCGCGTCGTCTTCGCTGGCGAGGTGGAGGACGGCGCCCGCCTGCTGCGCGCGATCGACGTATACGCGACGGCGTCGCGCAAGGAGGGAATGCCGCTCGCCGTGCTGGAGGCGATGGCGCTCGGTCTTCCGGTCGTCGCGAGCGACATTCCCGCCCACCGCGAGATCCTCGGCCCGGCCTCCCGGGGGCTCGCGGCGGAGACGGTGGACGGGTTCACGGCGACCCTCCACCGCGTGGTGGGGGACGGCGGGCTGCGGGCCGCGCTCGGGTGCGAGAATCGCAGGCGAGCCCGCAACGAATTCGACGCGCGCGAGATGCTGGATGCCGTCGAGGCGCTCTACGGCGAGGTCCTTGGACGGTAGCGGTCGTGGGACTGTAGTAGTATCGAGAGGATGCGGGTCCTGATCACCGGGATCACGGGGTTTGTCGGCAGTCATCTCGCCGAGTGGGCCCTGGCGCAAGGAGCCGACGTGGTCGGCTCGGTACGATGGCGCAGCAGCATGGAACACATCGACCACCTGCGCGACCGCCTGACGCTCGTCAGTTCGGATCTTCGCGATCTGTCCTCGGTGCGCACCCTGCTCGAGCAGGCCCGCGCCGACTACATCGTCCACCTCGCGGCGCAGAGCTTCGTCGGTGCCTCGTGGGAGACTCCGACCGAGACCCTCCTGACGAACGCCGTGAGCCAGACGAACCTGTTCGAGGCGATCCGCCAGCTCGGCAGCCGTGCGCGGTTCCTCGTCATCGGCTCGAGTGAGGAGTACGGGCTCGTCTATCCCGAAGAGCTCCCGATCCGCGAGACGAATCCCCTGCGGCCGCTCTCGCCCTATGCGGTCAGCAAGGTGACGCAGGACCTGATGGGGTTCCAGTACTGGAAGAGCTACGGCCTCGACATCGTCCGCACGCGCGCGTTCAATCACAGCGTCGGCCGGTACACGCCGGTGC
>DASUPA010000451.1:0-3919 GCA_036276335.1 Candidatus Methylomirabilota bacterium
GCGTCAACGCGCCCGCGGCGGTCGGGCGGGGCCACCGCGAACACGTCCACCGGCTGCGCGATGTTCTTCAGGGTGCGCGGCCCCAGCGCCTGGAATTCCGCCTTGATCACGCGGCTCACCTGGTCGAACACCTGCCGCGAGATGCAGATACCGCCCGGCTCGGCGATCCCCTCCAGGCGCGCCGCGACGTTGATGCCGTCGCCGTAGATGCGCGCGTCGTCGTGGATGATGTCGCCGAGGTTGATGCCGATCCGGAACAGCATCCGGCGGGGGGCGGGCACGTCCGCGTTCCGCGCCGCCATGACGGTCTGCATCTCGATCGCGCACTCCGCGGCCCCGATCACGCTCGGGAACTCCGCCAGGACGCCGTCGCCGGCGGTGTCGATGATGCGGCCGCCGTGGCGGCCGACGAGCGGCAGCACCACGGCCTGGTGGGCCTTGAGGTCGCGGACCGTTGCGGCCTCGTTCTCGCTCATGAGCCGGCTGTAGTCGGCGATGTCCGCGGCGAGGATGGCGGCCAGCCGGCGCTTGAACAGGGCCTCGTCCGTCATGCCTTCCGCCCTCCGGGCGGTCAGGACTCGAGGAGACGGCGGCTGCGGTCGACGTCCCCGCGCGGCACCAGGAGCGTGACCTCGCCCTGGGCGCCGACGGTGAACGGGTGCACGGAGTGGGCGATCCGCGAGCGCACGACCACCGGGATGCCCTCGCTCTCGAAGAGGCCCTTGACGACGAGCGCCTCGCCCTGGTCGCAGCGGTGCACCTCGACCAGCGCGCGGTCGTCGCGCGGGTCGGGGGCCGGGCGATCCGGGAACGGGATGACCTTGCCGGGCATACCTGGATCATACCGTAGCGCGGCGTACAATCGGCTCCAGCAGCCAGGAGGTGGCCCGTGGACAAGTTCGAGTACTTCGGCGGCCTTCCCGAGGTCGGCATCGTCCCTCGCGCCCCCCACGCGGGACCGCTCCTGCGCCACCTCTACGAGCAGGAGCACGGGCGCGGCGGCTTCGCCGGCAAGGTGACCCACACCTACCACCTCTACCCGCCGACGAACTGGCTCCCCGGCGAGGCGCGCGTGGTCGACGGCTTCGCGCCCGCCTGGGAATCGCCGCTGCGGCCCATCGGGGGAACGCACCTGCTGCTCGACACGGCGCCCGCCGAGCCCGCGCGCGACGTGTACCGCGGGATGGCGCGCATCGTCGCCAACGAGACGGCGGCCATGAACGTGACGGCGCCGGCGGCGCCGATGGAGTACTTCTTCGAGCACCACTCGGCGACGCTGGTCTTCTTCGTCCACGCGGGCCGCGGGACGCTCGAGACCACGTTCGGGCCGATCGAGTACCGGCCGGGCGACTTCCTGGTCGTCCCCAAGGGCATCGCGCACCGCTTCGAGCTCGGCGCCGGCCGGCACTACTACTGGATGTACGAGTCGTACGCCGGCGACCCGGAGAAGGCCGAGGCGCCGACGACCGGCCGCTTCCTCACGCACAGCCAGAGCGACTACAAGTACCCGCGCTCGCTCGACACGCGCAACGAGCAGGGCCGCTTCGAGATCGTCGCCAAGGTGGGCGCGGTCTACACGCGCCGCGTGCACCCGACGCACCCGTTCGACGTTGTCGGCTGGCGCGGCGATTACCTGCCGTACCGCTTCGCCGTCGAGGACGTCCGCCCGCTGGTGGCCGATCGCTCGCACGTCCCGCCCTCGGGTCACACGGTCTTCAAGCTGCCCGGCTGCTACCTGTGCGTCTTCACCGTGCGCTCGGTGGAGAAGGAAGGGATGTGGCTGCCGTTCTTCCACCGCAACCTCGACTACCTGGAGACGGTCGGCTACCACTTCGGCGAGTTCTTCAGCGGCGGCGGCGTGGTCGGGCCCGGCATGGTGACCCTGCACCCCGTCGGTCTCCCGCACGGTCCCAAGCCGCGCGCGCTGGAGACGTGGCTCGACGGCAAGGGCGGTGCCGTGCACAACGAGGTGGCGGTGATGGCGGACTTCGCCAACCCGACGCGCGTCTCGGAATGGGCGCTGGGGCTCCGGCGCGCCGACTACATGGACACGTGGCGCGGCTACACGACCGAGCCGCGGTTCACCTGGCGCGCCGACCGGCTCGACGAGATCCGGCGGACCGCCGAGCGGCTCGCCGACGCGCGCGACACGCTGCGGCCGCCGGACGGGGACTGAGCTGAGCGCGCCGCCCGACGTCCTCGCCGCGGGCTTCGACCTGCGCGCGCTCCCCGACGCCTTCTACGAGGACCCGTTCCCGACGTACCACGCGCTGCGCCGGGCAGATCCCGTGCACCGCTGCCCCGACGGGTCGATCTTCCTCACGCGGTACGACGACGTGGCGGCCGTCTACCAGGACCACCAGCGGTTCGTCTCGGACAAGCGCGTGGAGTTCGCGCCGAAGTTCGGCGACACCCCGCTCTACGAGCACCACACGACCAGCGTCGTCTTCCGCGACCCGCCGGACCACACGCGGATCCGCCGGCTCTTCGCGCCGGCCTTCACGCCGCGCGCGCTGGCCGCCCTCGAGCCGCGCATCGTCGCCCTCGTCGACGCGCTGCTCGACCGCGCGGCCGCGCGGGGCGGGATGGACGTCGTCGACGACTTCGCGGCGGCGGTGCCCGTGCAGCTCATCGGCGACATGCTCGGCATCCCGAACGACGAGCGCGAGCCGCTGCGCGGCTGGTCGCTCGCGATCCTCGGCGCCCTCGAGCCCGTGACGGGGCCCGAGCGTCTCGCCGCCGGCAACCGCGCCGTCGAGGAGTTCAAGGACTATCTCCGGCGGCTCATCGCGGCGCGCCGGCGGCGGCCCGGGAGCGATCCCGGCGAGATCCTCGGCGCGCTGCTCGCCGCCGAGGACGCGGGCGACCGGCTCACCGAGGTGGAGCTGCTGCACCAGTGCATCTTCCTGCTCAACGCCGGCCACGAGACGACGACGAACCTCATCGCGAACGCCGTCCTCACGCTCCTCGAGCATCCCGGGGCGGCGGCGCGCCTGCGCGCCGAGCCCGGGCTCATCAACACCGCCCTCGAGGAGTTCCTGCGCTACCAGAGCCCGAACCAGCTCGGCAACCGGCGCGTCGCGGCGCCCGCCGTCGTCGGCGGCGTCCCGCTGCCGCCCGGCACGCTCGTCACGCTGTGCATCGGCGCCGCCAACCGCGATCCCGCGCAGTTCCCCGATCCCGACCGCGTCGACGTCGCGCGCACGCCCAACCGCCATCTCGCGTTCATCACCGGGATCCACGCGTGCGCGGGAATGTGGCTGGCGCGGATGGAGGGGCGCGTGGCCATCGGCCGCCTGGTCGCGCGCTTCCCGGCTCTGCGGCTGGCGGGCGCGCCCGTCCGGGGCCGCCGCGCGCGGTTCCGGACGCTGGTCTCGCTGCCGGTCGCCGTCGCCTAGCCCGGTCCTGGCGCGGGCAGTCGCGGGCACGTGGATTGCGCTGGGCCGCGGCATGCTGGACCGACGCGCGTTCCTCGCCCTCGCCGGAGGCGTCCTCGTGCCGCGTGTCGCCTCCGGCCGGCTCCCGGGGCGCGTCGTCGTCGTCGGCGCCGGGCTCGCCGGTCTCGCCGCCGCCTGGGAGCTGACCCGGGCGGGCGCCGACGTCAGCGTGCTCGAGGGGCGGTCCGAGCCCGGCGGCCGCGTGCGCACGCTGAGGGCGCCCTTCGCCGACGGCCTCTACGCCGAGGCGGGCGCGCTCCACATCCCGGACGGCCATCGGCTGGTGCGTCGGCAGGCGGAGCAGCTCGGCCTGACGCTCGTCGCGGTCGAGCCGCGTCCGCCCGGCGAGCTGTATTACGTCCGCGGCCGGCGCGTCCTGACCGGTGCCGGCGGCGCCGAGTCGTGGCCTTTCGATCTCACACCCGAGGAGCGGGCGCTGGGCCTGGCCGGGATGTGGGCGCGATACGTGGCCGGCGCGCTGG
>DASUPA010000452.1:0-4460 GCA_036276335.1 Candidatus Methylomirabilota bacterium
CACGCGTGGGCGTCCGGCACGCTCACCCTGTCGATCCCGTGGCCGACGCTCGCGTGGACCGACGCGCTGCCCGCCACGCTGCCGTACCTGGCAATCGCGCTGCCGTTCGCGCTCGTGACGACGATCGGCGGCATCGACAACGCGGAGTCCGCCGCCGCCGCCGGCGACGACTATCGCACGCGTGACATCCTCCTCACGGAGGCGGGAGCGACGGTGCTGGCCGGGTTGTGTGGCGGCGTGGTGCAGAACACGCCGTACATCGGCCATCCGGCCTACAAGGCCATGGGCGCGCGCGCCGGGTACACGCTGGCCACGGGACTCGTGATCGGCCTCGGGGCCGCGGCCGGCGTGCTCTCGCTCCTCGTCGGGATCCTGCCCGAGGCGGCGGTGGCGCCGATCCTCGTCTACATCGGCCTCGAGATCACCGCGCAGGCGTTCCTCGCATCGCCGCCGCGGCACGGCGCGGCGGTGGCGGTGACGTTCGTGCCCGTCGCGGCGGCGGTCGTGCTCATCCAGCTCGGCGCCGCGCTGGGCGCGGTCGGCCGGACGGCCGCCGACCTCACCGGCGACGCGGCGGCGACGCACCGCGCGCTGCTGGTGCTCGGCAACGGCTTCATCCTCACGGCGGTGCTGTGGGGCGCCGCGCTGGCGTGGATCATCGACCGGCGGCTCCTCCTGGCCGCGCTGGTCTTCGCGCTGGCGAGCCTGGCCACCCTGTTCGGCGCCATCCACTCGCCGCTGCCCACGGGCGCGGTGTTCTGGCCGTGGAGCGCCGACGCGCCGCGGACGGTCGTGCTGCCGCTGGCCGGCGCCTACGGCGTGCTGTCCGCGCTCTGCGCCGCCTTCGCCGTGCGCCGGCAGCCGTGAGGCGCCTCTCGCGTTGCCGGCCGCGCGCCGCACGGCTACTATGCGAGGTGTCCGTCGCGGCGCCCGCGCGACAGGCGGAAGGAGCCGTCATGATGATCTCCAGTCTTCTCGCCAGGAAGGGCGTCAGGGTCGTCACCGTCCAGCCCGACCAGCCGATCCGGCAGGCACTCGCGCTGCTCGCCGAGCACAACATCGGCGCCCTCGTCGTCGTCGATCCCGGCGCCCGGCCGATCGGGATCCTGTCCGAGCGCGACATCGTGCGCGCGGCCGTCCGCGACGAGCAGGCGATCTTCGACCGTCCCGTCAGTGCGCTCATGACCCGCAACGTGATCGTGGGCGTCCCGCAGGACGACCTGGCCTCCGTCGGCGCGACGATGACGGAGAAGCGGATCCGCCACCTGCCGGTCGTGGAGCAGGGACGCCTGGTCGGGATCATCTCGATCGGCGACGTGATGAAGGCCCAGCGCGACCAGTACCAGGGGGAGGTCGACACGCTGCAGTTCCAGCTCATCGGAGAGCAGGACAGGCCGGCGGCGCGCGCTTGATGAACCGTCCCGGCACCGCACGCGCCCCGCTGCGCGTCGCCATCGTGGGCGCCGGGCCGACCGGGTACTACGCGGCCGACGCCCTGTTTCGGCAGCCGGGGCTCGTGGTGGAGATCGACATGTACGACCGCGTGCCCACGCCGTACGGGCTCGTGCGGGCCGGCGTCGCTCCCGACCACCAGAAGATCAAGTCGGTCACCGCGAGCTTCGACAAGGTGGCGGCCAACCCCCGCTTCCGCTTCTTCGGCTGCGTCGACGTCGGGCGTCACGTCACCGTCGACGAGCTGCGCGCGCACTACCACATGGTGCTCTACACGACGGGCGCCCAGACCGACCGCCGGATGGGCATCCCGGGCGAGGACCTGCGGAACAGCCATCCCGCCACGGAGTTCGTCGCCTGGTACAACGGCCACCCGGATTACCGGAACCTCACGTTCGACCTGTCGCAGGAGCGCGCGGCGATCGTCGGCGTGGGCAACGTCGCCGTCGACGTGGCCCGGATCCTCTGCCGCACGCCCGAGGAGCTGGCCGCCACGGACATCGCCGACCACGCGCTCGAGGCGCTGCGGGCCAGCCGGGTCCGCGAGGTGTACCTGCTCGGGCGGCGCGGACCCGCGCAGGCGGCCTTCACGAACCCGGAGCTCAAGGAGCTGGGCGAGCTTGCCGACGCCGACGTGCTGGCCGTGCCGGAGGAGGTGGAGCTCGACGATCTGAGCTGCGCCGCGCTGGAGCGGTCGGGCGATCGGGCCACCCAGAAGAAGGTGGAGCTCCTCCAGGCGTACGCGCGGAGGCGCCCGGCCGCCAAGCGGCGCCGCCTGATCCTGCGCTTCCTCGTCTCGCCGGTGGAGGTGCTCGACGACGGCACCGGCGCCGTCGGCGGCGTGCGCCTGGTGCGCACCAAGCTCTATGCCACGGACACGGGGACGCTGCAGCCGAAGCCGACCGGCGAGTTCGACGATCTGCCGGTGGGACTCGTCTTCCGCTCGGTCGGCTACCGCGGCGTCCCGCTGGCGGGCGTGCCGTTCAACGAGCAGTGGGGCGTGATTTTGAACGAGAAGGGCCGCGTGCTCGATCTCGAGCGCAAGGAACCGGTGGTCGGCGAGTACACCGCGGGCTGGATCAAGCGCGGTCCGACCGGCGTCATCGGCACCAACAAGCCGGACGCCGCGGAGACCGTCGCCTGCATGATGGAGGACCTCGCGCAGGACCGCTACCTCCGGCCGGCCTCCGCGTCACGGGACGCCGTCGAGCGGCTGGTCCGCCAGCGGCAGCCGCACTGCCTCTCCTACGCGGACTGGCTCCGGCTCGACGAGGTGGAGGTGGCACGGGGGCGGGAGGCGGGCCGGCCGCGCGTGAAGTTCACCCGGATCGACGACATGCTCGCGGCGCTCGGACGCGGCGAGCGGCGCGAATAACGGCTTGACCACCCTCGTCTCAGATGTGTCTAATGTCGGCGGGTTTGTGAGCGGGATCACAACGTTGCGAGAGGAGAAGCCATGAGGGCGTTCCGGAGGTTGTCGATCGTCGTCGCCGCCTCGGCCCTGGTCGCCGTTGGCGCGGGCACCGCCGTCTGGGCGCAGGGCGAGTGGAAGGCGCCGGCGGACGCCAAGAACCTCAAGAATCCGCTGGCCGGCAAGAAGGGCGACAAGCAGACGCTGGCCAGCGCCAAGAAGCTCGTCGAGACCAACTGCGCCTCCTGCCATGGTCCGGGCGGCAAGGGCAACGGTCCCGCCGCCGCCGCGCTCCCGCCGCCCAAGCCGGCGGACTGGACGTCGGCGAAGGTCGCCAAGGAGACCGACGGCGAGATCTTCTGGAAGATCTCCAACGGTCGCGGCGCGATGCCGCCCTGGAAGCACCTTCCGGAGAACGACCGGTGGGCCATCGTGAACTACATCCGCTCCCTCCAGAAGGGCTAGAGCGGACGCGCGAACCCGCATCGAGCGCCTCGCCGATCCGTCGGCGAGGCGCTCGTGTCTTCGCCTCCCGGTGCGCCTGGCCACCATCGATCTCGGCACCAACACCGTGCGCCTGCTCGTGGCCGACGCCGAGCCGGGCGCCGCGGCGTGGCGCGTCGTCGACCAGGACCAGCGGGTGACCCGGCTCGGCGAGGGGCTGCGCGCCACCGGACGGCTCGCGGAGGCGCCGGCGGCGCGCACGACCGCCACCGTGCTCGAGTACGTCGCGCGCGCCCGCAATGCCGGCGCCGCGCGGATCGACATCGTCGCGACCAGCGCCGTCCGCGCGGCCGAGAACGGCGCCGACTACGCCGACCGCCTCGCCCGCGCCACCGGCGCGCGCGTGCGCGTGGTGAGCGGCGAGGAGGAGGCCCGGCTCACGCTGCGCGGGATCTCCACCGCGCTCGGCCCGGCGCCGGGGCGGACGCTCGCCTTCGACATCGGCGGCGGCTCGACCGAGTTCATCCTGGCCCGCGACGGCGCGCTCGCCACGGCGGTCAGCCTGCGGCTCGGCGTGGTGGCCCTCGCCGAGCGCTATCCCTTCCGCGAGCCGGTCGGTGCGGCGGAGCTCGCGGCGCTCGCCGACGACGTCGCGCGCCAGCTCGCGCGCGAGCTGCCGCCGGCGCTCGCCGCCGCACCGGTGGACCGTCTCGTCGGCTGCGCGGGCACCGTCACCACGCTGGCCGCGCTCGATCTGGGCCTGGCGGCGTACGACGCCGCGCGGGTACAGGGACACGTGCTGACGCGCGCGGCCGTCGAGACGCAGCAGCAGCGCCTGGCGGCGCTCGACGTCGCAGGCCGCGCCGCCCTGCCGTGCCTCGAGCCGGGACGCGCCGACCTCATCCTGCCCGGCATCGCGATCGTCAGGGCGACAATGACGCGCCTCGCGTGCGAGCGTCTGGTCGTCAGCGACTGGGGACTGCGGGAAGGGATCCTCGCGGAGATGCTGGCCGGCGCAATTTGACACGTTCCGGGGCCGCGACTATGCTACTTGGGCAAGATGGACGAGATCGCAGTACTCGTGCTCAATCAGACGTTTGAGCCGCTGCATTTCACCAACGCCCGCCGTGCTATCACGCTCCTGCTGGCCGGC
>DASUPA010000453.1:0-4814 GCA_036276335.1 Candidatus Methylomirabilota bacterium
AGCGTCTTCCAGACGTCGGGGGTCACCCACCCGCGCTCCTCGGGACGGCCCTCGATGACGTCGGCGGAGATCAGGATGAGCGTGAAGACGAAGATGACCTGCACGAGGAGGTCGATGAGGGTCGTGAGCGCGATGTCGCGATTGCGCCCGGGCCCGCCCCTCCGCATCACCGGCGGTACTCGACCTTGCTCAGGATGAAGCGCGAGGCGTCGATCAGGTGGTGGTGGACCTTCCGCACGGCGTCCTCGGACGCGCGCAGGTCCTCTTGCAGCCGGCTCGCCAGCGCGCCGGCGGCCTCGCTGTGCTGGCGCAGCTGCTCGGCGAGCGGGCCGGAGATCTGCGCCGCGAGCTGGGCCTGGGCCGTGACGGTGTCGTTGCCGAGCCGGACGGCGCGCTCCGCGATCTCGGTGAGTGTCTCGAGGCTCACCGTGGCCTTGGTCAGGCCGCCGCCCCAGTTCAGCACCGACTGCTCCGCCGCGCGCGTCCCCTGCTCGAGCGTCGAGAACGCGGCGCCCGCCTTCGCGATCGACTGGGTGGCGCCGTCGGTCGCGCCGGCGACCTCGGCCCACGCGCGGTTCGCCTCGCCGAGGCTGCCGTGCAGGCTGCTGAGCGCGGCCATGACGGTCGCCGCCTCCTGGGGGAACTTCTCCAGCTCGGCCGCGGCCGGGCCGACGTGCTGGAGCTGCGTGGCGAACTCGCTCACGTTCGTCCTCGCCGACGTCACGGCCGCGGCCGCCGCGTCCGCGGACGCGGCCAGCGCGCTGAACGCGCGGCTCCCCTCGCGCGCGCCCTCGACCGCGCCCGCCAGCGTCCCCTCGAGCTCACCGTACGCGGCGCCGACGACGGTGGTGGCGCGCCGGAGGTGCTCGGCCCGCTCCGCCAGATCCGTCAGGACGTCGCCGAGCTTCTGGCCGACGTCCTCGGACGGCAGCCGGAGCGCGCCGAGGCGCGCCTCGAACTCCTGGAGGGTCGCGGCCACCGTCGTGTGGGTATGGCGGACGAACGAGGTCAGCTCCTCGGCCGACTCGCGCGCGATCCGCGCGAAGTCCTGGACCACCTGCTCCGTCACGCCGCGCACGGCGCCCGCCGTCCCGCCCGCCAGGCCCTCGATCTGCGCCTTGACCACCTCGTGCGTCTTCGCGAGCTGCCGGGAGGCGCTGTCGGCGTCGCGCGCGGCGCGGCCGCGCAGCTCGGCGAACGTCGCCTCCGTCTCGGCGGTGATCCGCTCGACGACCGTTCCGAACCGCTTCAGGACCTCGGCCCCCATCGCGTCGAACTGCTCGGTGACCCGGGCCGAGAGCCCGCGGATCGCGTCCACCGCGCCCGCGTACGACTCGTTCAGGTGGCCCTCGGCGCGCTGCTGCGCGTACACGATCCGGACCGTGCTGCGCTCGATGGCGCGGGCCGCCTCGGCGTACGCGTCGCCGAGCTTCCGGGCGTTCTCCTCGAGGTTGCCGGCCGACGCCGGTCCCGTCTGGGCGAAGACGATGCGCCCCGCGAGGCCGACGAACGTGGTGCTGAGCCCGAGCCCGAACAGGCCCAGCACCTGCTGGGTATCCGGCCGCTCGGTGGTGCTGAGCAGCGGCGCGAAGGTGGCCACGAGCGTGGCCAGCGTGTAGATGAAGCCGAGGTAGTAGAACGTCTCGCCGTCGCCCTCGGAGGCGTGCTCGGTCCGGGACCGGATCCAGAGGAGGGCGCCGTACACGAGCATCAGGCCCACGACCAGCGCGATCATGGTCCAGTGCCAGCCGCCGCCGGGTCGGCCCCGGTACAGCCAGCTGAAGGTCAGGATCACGCCGACGCCGACGGCGATGAAGCCGACGAAGACGGTCGGCAGGCTGGCGACGAGCCGCGCCAGCACGCTCAGTCGACCCCGGCCCAGCGGGTGACCGTCCCGCCGGCCTCGTGGAAGTAGCGCTGCCAGAAATCGACGTGGGGGCCCTGCTGGAGGTGGCGATCGCGGTAGCGGCGCAGGTAGATCACGATGATGCTCCAGTCCCTGAAGTCGGCCTTCACGTCGCTCGCGAAGCCCGACCGCACGAAGTCCTCGTAGCTGCGGCGGTCGCGGTAGTGGCTGAACCCGGCCGTGTTCTGCAGCAGGTCGGACACCAGGATGAGCGTCTTCCGGCCGCCGTCCCCGATCTCCTGCGAGCGCGAGATGAGCTGCAGCGTCTCGAGGATCGGCGAGCGCTCGCCGACCTCCGTGGTCAGGCTCTGCTCGAGCGCCGTCGTGACGGGGACGAGGAAGCGCCGGTAGAAGTCCTTGGTGATCTTGCGGTCGTTCTCGTACAGCTCGTTCCCGCGCGACGGCGGCCGGCAGAGGTCGGAGGCCGGCCGGAAGCTCGGACTGCTCCCCGGCTCGAAGTTGAGCTTGCTGAAGGTGAACAGCGCGATGCGCGAGCGCTCCGCCAGCCGCGCGTCGTCGGCGACGTACTCCTTGATGAAGCCGAGCGCGAACCGCCGGTGCGTGTCCGTCAGCGCCTCCGACTGGTCGACGAGGATCACCGTCTGGTCCGTCGGCTGCCGCCGGATGAAGCGCTTGTCCTGGTAGACACAGTTGTCCGGCCCGATGATCGGCCGGGTCCACATCACCCCGACGACGGTCGCCAGCAGGGCGACGGCGAACCCACCGATGCCGCACAGAATGAAGATGCCGCGTCGGTCCAGGCTGCTCAGCGGCACGGCGTCAGCTCTTGGCCTCCCACTCCTCGCGCACGAGCTTCTCGCGGATGTCCCGCTCGAGCTTGCTGAAGTAGTAGTCGCGGCGCCGGATCTCGGCCGTCCGGAGGTTCTGGACGGTCGCGTCGTTCTGGCGGGCCATCTCGCTGAACTCCTTCATGGCGCTCGCGTACGACCGCGCCAGCCACTCCTCGCTCTCGGGGATCCCCGCCGGCGGCTTGACCAGCGCGAAGTTGAAGCTCACGCTGTCGTTGAAGTACGTCGGCGCCGGCGACACGCGCACGCGCAGGTTCGTCTGTCGATACCCCTTCAGCACGATGTTGCACGCGTCCTGGATCTCCGCCGCGTCGCGGATGAAGGTCCGGCGCAGGTCCTCCGTCCGGCTGCAGAGCTGCTGGTAGTACTCGATGTTCGACTTCACCTCCGAGAACAGGTGCGCCTGCTCCTGGAGCGTCCGGTCGAAGATCTGGTCGCCCAGGCGGCAGTACTCGGCCTTGGCCGCCTCGTAGATGGCCCGCCGCCGCTTCAGCTCCCGGTCGAGCTCGCCGTAGCCGGGATACGGGTCGTCGACCCGGTAGCCCTTGTACGAGGCGAAGATGCCGAAGACGACCGCGAGGACGACGAGGATCCACGAGAACACGTCCTCGAAGCCGACGGGATTCGTCGCGAAGCGCTGCCAGGCGAGCTTCGCCGCGCGCCACTGGTCGACGTCGACGGCCAGGCTCGGCGGGAGGGCGGCCGCGCCCGGCACCGCCACCGCCGGCTGCGACTGCGCGATGTCGTTGGTGGCCACGCGGTAGTGGGCCGCGCCGAGCGTCACCAGCGCGAAGCACGCGTAGAGCAGGCTGGCCGCGCCCAGGGCCAGGCGCCGGCGGCGCGCGCTCTGGTGGTTCACGTACCGGAGCAGGCTTCCCGCCAGGATCGCCAGGCTGATGTTCACGATGGAGAGGCCCATCGCGATCAGCACGCCGCCGAGCAGGCCGAAGTCGCTGCCCTCGGCGTAGAAGGTGGCGAGCGACACCCATTCCACCAGCGCCAGCGCGGCCACGATCGCGAAGTGGTAGACCTGCGACTCGGGATACGCCGCCGCCCGGTGGTGCAGGCCGTGCTTCTGCTGGAACCAGCGCAGGTGCTTGAGCGCGCGGCCCTCGTTCTCCTTGGCCTGGTAGAGGATGGCGGCGTGGTCGGACTTGAGCTTCTCGAGCGACGGCTCGATCGCGGTCAGGAGCCGCGCGAAGGCGTCCTTCGTCTGCTGGAGGTCGATCCGCGCCGCCGTCGCCTTGCGATCGACCTGCAGGCGCCCCAGGCTGACCTCGCACGCCTCGCGACGCTGGCGCGCCAGGCCCGTGAAGTACCCGCAGATCTCCGACTCGTTGGCGTCGAGCGACGTGGCGGCGGTCTTCGGATTGTCGCCGACGCCCGCGTCCGCCGCCTTCTGATCGACGCGGAGCCGGCGTCGCGCGGTGTCGATCATCTGCTGCATCTTCGGAACGCTCTCGGCGGCTCGCGAGGTCAAAGGGGGCAACATCATCCTCCAGGTGGCTCTCTGGTTTAGGACATCGCCCGCCCTTCGGCAAGTGTTTTCAACATCGATTGGTCACACCGTTCGTATTTCCGTCCTTGACGCGAGTCGCGGACAGTGGTTCGATGCTGCCCTCCGCCGTAAGGGGACGTATGAGTATCGTGGAACGATCCGAGCGCAGCCTCGGCCTTGCCGGATCCATCGTCAAGGCGCGATACCGGGTGAACGCCGTCGCCTCGGTGAGCCGCGACGTCGTGGTCTACACGGCCGAGGAGCTCCGGTTCGGCCGCTCCATCGCGCTGAAGGTGCTGCGCGACGAGGTCGCCGCCGACGCGGAGTTCGTGGCGGCGGTGCGCGAGCAGGCCACCACGCTCGCCATGTCGGCGCACGTGCAGCGGGGACTGCCCCGCGTGTACGAGTGCGGCACCATGGACAATGGCGAGCTGTTCGTGGCCCTCGAGCCGACGCGCGGCGCCACCGTCCGCGAAGTCCTCGACGCCCGCGGCGCGCTGGACCTGGCCACCGCGCTGCGCGTGGCCAGCCAGGTGGGGGAGGCGCTCGAGGTCCTGCACCACGACCGGATCGTGCACGGGAAGCTCGGGCCCGAGTCGGT
>DASUPA010000454.1:0-5525 GCA_036276335.1 Candidatus Methylomirabilota bacterium
ACCTTGCCGATGTCCTTGCCCTCGGGGGACCGCACCGTCGCGCCGACGAGGGAGCTGGCGTCCACCAGCACGCCCTGCGCGGCCTGCGCGGGCCCCGACGACGAGGGCTGGCTCGACGAGGTGGACGAGCCCGGCTGCGGCGACGGGGGCGTCGACTGGCCCGCCGGCGCGGAGGACGAGGACGCCGGCGGCGGTGGGCTGGACGGCTGCGACGAGCCGGACGACGACTGGGCGACCGCGCCGCTGGCCAGGCCGACACCCGCCACGAACGCGATCGCGGCGACGAGTTTCTCTTGCATGGGACCACTCCTTGCGTGAATTTCGCCGAGAGGCGACACGGCGAAAGAGCGGCAAGGGATGTGCCACCGAGGCGGCGGCGTGGTCGGCGGCGGTCGCTCGTCTAGCGCGCGCGGCGCAGCATGGCGGCGATCATGATCGCCGAGATCACCAGCAGCACCAGCACCGGGATGCCGAAGACCAGCTCCAGCGGCCGGCCGTGAATGACCCCGATGATCGCGTTGTTGAAGTCGCCGAGCGGAGCGGTGGGCGGCAGGACGTCTCCCGTCGGTAGCATGCCCGCGAGTCTAGCAGCCTCGGGGCCGCGTGCCTAGCGTGGCGCGACCACCCGCGGCGGCGTCTTGCCGTCGAGGAACGCCGCGATCGCCTCCACGGCCTGGCCGAAGAAGACGGCATAGCCCTCGGCCGTCACGAAGCCGAGGTGCGGCGTCAACACGACGTTGTCGAGGCTCAGCAGGGGGTGGCCGACCGGCAGGGGCTCGACGTCGAACACGTCCAGTGCCGCGCCCGCGATGCGCCGGCGGCGGAGGGCGTCGAGCAGCCCGGCCTCCTCGACGATCGGTCCGCGGGCGGTGTTGACCAGGAACGCGGTCGGCTTCATCAGGGCCAGGCGGCGCGCGGTGATGAGGCCGCGCGACGTGTCGGACAGGCGCAGGTGGAGCGTCACCACGTCGCTCTCGCGCAGCAGTGTGTCGAGGTCCACGCGGGTCGCGCCGGCGGCCGCCGCGCGCTCGTCCGTCAGCGTGATGCCGGCGGCGAGGACGCGCATGCCGAGCAGCCGGCCGAACGCCGCCATCTTGCCGCCGATCTTGCCGAGCCCCACCACGCCGAGCGTCTTGCCCGCCATGTCGACGCCCAGCGGGGGCGTCTGCCACTTCCCCGCGCGCATGGCCCGGTCCTCCTGCGGTACGCGGCGGACCAGCGCCATCATCAGCGCGATCGTGTGCTCGAACGCGTTCACCGCCGAGCCCTCCGTCTCGGTGACGACGATGCCGCGCGCGGCGGCCGCGGCGAGATCCACCTGGCCGGTCCAGCGCCCACCGAGCGCGAGCAGCTTCAGCGCGGGCAGGCGCCCGAGCAGCCCGGCGGTGAACCGGGTCCGCTCGCGGACGGCCACGACGATCTCGTAGGGGGCGAGCCGGCTGGCCAGCGCCACCTCGTCGGTGAGCGTGTCCAGAAACGCGTCGACCGTCGCCCTCCCGGCGAGGCGGTCCCAGAAGGGCAGCGGGCGGACCAGCCCGCCCCAGTCGTCGATGATGGCGATGCGCGTCATGCTCCGCCCTCCGGCCGCGGGCCGCCCCGCCGCCGCCGGCGCCGACGCCGCCGGCGCTCCTCGCCGGCCGGCGCGCCGGGCGCGTGACCGGCGCCGGGCGCGTGGGCCGCCGGCGGCGCGTCGGGCCGCGGCGGGTCGTGGCGCGGCGGCTCGTAGGGTGCGTGCTGGCGCGGCCGCTCGCCCGGGCGCCCGCGGTCACGGCCCCCGCCGGCGCGGCGCCCGCGGTCGCCGCCCCGGCGCGCCTCGAGACGCGCGCGCCGCTGGTCCGAGAACCGGCGCCGCTCCTCGGCGGTGGGCCGGATCTCCGAGATGAACAGCTCGTCCTCCGCCCACACCACGGGAATCTTCTGTCCGATGAACTTCTCGATGGCCTCGAGGTTGAGCGCGCTGGCCTCGTCCACGAGGCCGATCGCGTGGCCGGCGGCACCGGCGCGCGCGGTGCGCCCGATGCGGTGCACGTAGTCCTCGGGATCCTGCGGCAGATCCCAGTTGACGACGTGCGTGACGGCCTCGATGTGCAGCCCGCGGGAGGCGACGTCGGTGGCGACCAGGACCGGCAGCGTGCCCTCCTTGAAGTCGGCGAGGATGCGCAGCCGGCGCTTCTGGTCGACGTCGCCGGTGAGCGCGCGCGCGTTCCAGCCGTTGCGGATCAGCCGGTCCTCCAGGCGGCGCGCCTCCTCGCGGGTGTTCGAGAAGATGAGGATCCGCTCGCTGCCCTCGCGGCGCAGCAGGCCGAGGAGCAGCGGGAACTTCTCCTCGCGGCCGACGTGATAGAGCATCTGCTCCACGCGCTCGGCCGTCTTCTGCTGCGGCATGATCGTGATCTGCGCGGGGTTGTTCATGAACTCCCACGTCAGCTCGAGCACCCGGAACGACAGCGTGGCCGAGAACAGGAACGACTGTCGCCGGTCCGGGGGCGGCAGGCGGCGCAGGATGAAGCGGAGGTCGGCGATGAAGCCCATGTCGAACATGCGGTCGGCCTCGTCGATGACGAGCACCTCGACCCGGCGCGGCGACCAGATGTGCTGCTTGAGGTAGTCGATCAGCCGGCCCGGCGTGCCGACGAGCACGTCGCACCCCGCCGCCAGCGCCTCCCGCTGCTTGTTGTAGTCGATGCCGCCGTACACGGCCTGGATGCGGAACGGGGTGTGCCGGCCGAGCAGGCGCGCGTCCGACTCGATCTGCACGGCCAGCTCGCGCGTCGGCGCGATGATGAGCACGCGCGGCTCCGAGCCGGCGCCGGTCCGCGTGTCCTCCTCGCGCAGCAGCCGGGTGAAGGCGGAGATGAGGAAGGCGGCCGTCTTGCCGGTGCCCGTCTGCGACTGCCCGGCCACGTCCTTGCCCTTCAGCGCCAGCGGCAGGGCCGCCTCCTGGATCGGCGTCGCCGTCACGAAGCCGGCGTCGCGGATGCCCTGCATCACCGCCTCCGGGAGGTCGAGCGAGGCGAAGTCCATCAGGAGCTCGAGGCTCCGGGCGCCTCGGCCGGCGCCACGGCCGCCGCGCGGCGCCGCCCGAAGATCCGCGCGCAGACGATGCCGACCTCGTAGAGCAGGATGAGCGGCCCCGCCATGAGCGACTGGTTGAACATGTCGGGGGTGGGCGTCAGGATCGCGGACACGATGAAGGCGCCGAGGATGGCGTACTTGCGGTTCCGGGCGAGCATCTTCGGCGTCACCACGCCCATGCGCGCGAGGATCGTGAGGATGAGCGGCAGCTCGAAGACGAGACCGAACGCCAGCGTGAACTTCAGGATGAAGCCGACGTGGTTCTCGATGGTGATCATGGGCTGCAGCGTGGCCCGCGCGTACGAGAGCAGGAACTCGATCGCGTACGGGGTCACCACGAGCAGCGCGAAGGCGCCCCCGCCCACGAACATGAGCGAGCCGATGATGACGAACGGCGCCGCGTACTTCCGCTCGTGCTTGTGCAGGCCGGGCGCGATGAAGGCCCACACCTGCCAGAGAATGCCCGGGGCGGAGATGAAGACCCCGGTGATCAGCGCGACCTTCATCTGCACCCAGAACGCCTCGGCCGGCGCCGTGAACACGAGCTTGTGGCCGAGCGTCGTCACCGGCCGCATGAGGAACTCGGTGATGCGCTCGCTGAACGGGAACGCGATGACGAGGCCGACCAGCACCGCGTAGAGGCTGCGCATGATGCGCACGCGCAGCTCGCCGAGGTGCTCCATGAACGGCATCTTGTCGTCGACGGAGCGCGACCGCGCCATCTACCAGTCCTTCACGAAGTGCCGCAGCACCCCGACGCCGCGCCCGGCCTGGAACCCCTCGCGCATGGCGGCCGTGACGTACGCCTTCGCGTCCGCCACCGCGGCCGGCAGCGCCCGGCCCCGGGCCAGGCCGGCAGCGATGGCCGCCGACAGGGTGCAGCCCGTGCCGTGCGTGCTGGTGGAGTCGAGCCTGACGCCCGCGAACCGCGTGAGCGTCCGCCCGTCCCAGAGGAGGTCGGTGGCCGAGTCCTTGAGGTGGCCGCCCTTGACCAGCACGGCGCGCGGGCCGAGCGCGTGGATGCGCCGGGCGGCCGCTTCCATGTCCGCCTCGGATTCCACGGGCGCGCCGGCCAGCGCCGCCGCCTCGTGGAGATTCGGCGTGACGAGCTCCGCCAGCGGCAGCACGTCGCGCACCAGGGCGGCGCGGGCGTCGGGCTGGAGCAGCGCGTCGCCCGACTTGGCGATCATCACCGGATCGAGGACGACGTGCCGGGCGCCGTGCGCGCGAAGCCGGGCGGCCACCACGGTGGCGATGTCCGCGGTCGACAGCATGCCGATCTTCACGGCATCGGCGCCGAAGTCGCCGAGCACGGCGTCGATCTGCCGGGCCACGAACTCCGATGGCAGGTTGAAGACGCCGCTCACGCCGACGGAGTTCTGCGCGGTCACCGCGGTGATCGCCGACATCCCGAACACCCCGAACGCGGAGAACGTCTTGAGGTCTGCCTGGATGCCTGCGCCGCCACCGGAGTCCGACCCGGCGATGGTCAGGGCTTTCGCGACGTGCACCCGCAGAGTATATCAGGCGGCCCGGGCGGCCGGCGGCGGCTCCCCCGGGACCTGCACGTCGTCGCCGAGCACGTCCTCGACGTAGAGCAGCTTCACGATCACCAGCGCCACGGCGAGCAGCGGCGCGGCGAGGACCACGCCGAGGGCGCCGAGCGTCACGCCCGCGATCACCTGCGAGGTGAGCAGCAGCGCCGGCGGGGTGCGGACCGTCCGCTGGTCGATCAGCGGCGTCAGCAGGTAGCTCTCGACCAGCTGCAGGCCGAGGTAGAGAAGGGCGACCCACCCGGCCGTCCGGCTGCCGTCGAGCAGGGCGAGCAGCACCGCGGGGACGGCCGAGACGATCGGGCCGACGTACGGGACGAAGTTCAGCAGCCCGGCGAGGAGGCCCAGGGTCAGCGCCAGCGGGATGCCGATCAGCGCCAGGCCCGCCCACGTGACGACGCCGACGATGGTCATCCCGACGAGCTTCCCGAGCAGCCAGCGGCGCAGCATGGCGTCGAGGGTGGCGAGGAGGTGCGCCGCCCGCCGTCGCCGCGCGCGCGGCACCAGCGCCGCGACGCCGTGCGCGTACAGACCGGGATCCGCGGCCACGTAGAGTGCGATGAAGAGCCAGAGGACGAGATTCGTGGCCAGGCCGAGCGTGGTGCCGACGGTGGCGCTCAGGACCCGGGGCGCCGCGTCGACCAGCTGCTGGGAGGCGCTCTCGGCGCCCGGGAGCCGTTGCAGGAAGACGCGGCCGGCGGGCGTACGGCCCAGGGCGTCGCGGACGTTGTCGATCGCGCGCGGCAGCGTGTCGATCAGCTCGGTCGCCTGCTCGGCCACGTCGTCGGCGAGCACCCACGCTCCGAACGCGATGAGGGCGGCGATGCCGAGCGTGACCGCGCCCAGCGCGAGACCGCGCGGCAGCCGCGCGTGCGCGGCCACCCAGTCGGCCAGGCC
>DASUPA010000455.1:0-5313 GCA_036276335.1 Candidatus Methylomirabilota bacterium
TGTAGAGCTTCTGCACCAGCCCGTACGCTCGCACGCAGACCTTGCCGCAGGCCGGGTGCTCGGCCGCAACGTCGTCGTTCGGCTCGATGCCGACGGCCACGCCGTCCTCGACCACGACCTTCAGCAAGTCGGGGCCGGCCACGCACTGGTAGCAGTAGACGGGGATCCGCTCGCTCGCCATGTCAGTGCGCCGCCACGAGCTTCCTGTGCTCGAGCGCCTCGAAGAAGGCGTCGACGCGGTTGCGGATCTGCGCCTCGGCGTAGTAGCGCGGGTCCTCGAGGTCCGACTCCACCAGCAGCGTCGGCACGCCGAGGTCCTTGATGAAGTGCTCGCGCATGTCGCCCTGCCCGGCGGAGAAGAGCCGGCACGACTTGATCGAGTGGATGACGAGGGCGTCCGCCTCCCACTCCTCGACGTAGCGGCGAATCTGCGCGTAGCGCGCGACGATCGACCGGTTGGTGAGGTTCTCGCGGAGCATCTGCTCGGCGATCGACTCCAGCGGCCGGCTCGGGTCGTGGCGAAAGCCGAACTCCCAGATGCCGCCCACGGTGGAGTAGGTCGACTGCACGGCCACCGCGCCCCACCGCGTGAAGAGGTTCCGGAAGCTCTTGTAGAACGGGTACGGCGGCGGGCCCTCCACCACCGTCCGGAACCGCTCCTCGCTGAGCGGCCCCAGCCCCTGCGCCGCCAGCGCCTCGAACTCGGCCACCGCGCCGTCGAAGAAGGCGGCCGCCTCCGGCGTGCCGCGCAGGACGTTGATCGGCCCCATCATGTTGATGGAGTCGAAGTACGAGTCGAAGGGCGCGGGGTGCCGCTTGGTGAGGTGCTTGCAGCGCGCGTAGCCGTCCTGCGCGCGCGCCGACAGCGCCAGGACCTCGCGCAGCTCGTCGATGTCGAAGCGGCGGCCCGTGAGCGACTCGCACAGCGCGATCAGCTCCTCGAGCTGCTGCACCACGTACCGGACGTCGGCGGCGCTCGGCGCGTCCGTCCGCGCGAACGGCACGTCGAGCATGAAGAGCCGGCCGCCGCTGATGTCGGCCAGGTGCTCGAACCACTTCACGTACACGTTGCAGCCGACGTAGTTGCAGACGATGAGGTTCGGGAACGGCAGCGCCTTGCCGGGCCCGAAGCCGCCCTCCAGCACCAGGCCCACGTCGGCCTTCACGTAGGCGCAGTTGTCCGACGAGTAGCCGGCCTGCTCGGCCTTGAGGATGAGCGGCAGCGACTTGTGCCGGATGGCGTTCTGCAGCGCGGTGACCTCCGGGAACATCGGCAGGACGTGGCACGCCCGCAGGAGCTCCACGCAGTTCCCCGAGATCATCAGCGCGCCCGTGACCTGCCCCGCCGCCTCCGCCCGCCCGAGCTCGCCCATCCACTCCGTCATCAACCGACGCGACTCCACGTGCACCCGCCCCTGATACGCCCGCTCCGTCACCGGCTGCGCCATCACGCGGCCTCCGTCACTCGAACAGCATCGATTCCACGAAGGTCTCGATCTCGTTCCGCGTCCGCTCGAACGTCCACATCTTTTCCTCGAACTCGACGAGCATGTGCGGGATCCCGGCCCGCTCGAGGCCCTGCTTCATGAGCACGTAGTCGAAGAGCGCCGGCTCGCAGAACTTGGCCGGCATGAACACGACGGCGTCGGCACGGCCGCGCCGCACCTTCTCGATGAGCCCGGTCGCCCGGTGGGTGCGGCTCTCGTGGCGCGTGGAGGACGGCACGGCGAGGTTCACGTACGCCGACGCCAGGCGCTCGAAGGGGTCGCCGTCGGTGCCGACGTCGGCCGTGTACCAGCGCCAGCCGAGCAGCAGATCGTC
Organism: Candidatus Methylomirabilota bacterium; assembly: GCA_036276335.1. Taxonomy (GTDB): domain Bacteria; phylum Methylomirabilota; class Methylomirabilia; order Rokubacteriales; family CSP1-6; genus AR12. The sequence continues at coordinate 1,822 of DASUPA010000455.1, forward strand.
CTCGACGACGTAGCAGCCGGCCTCCTCGAGGACCTCCAGCAGCCCCAGCGGCGGCTGCTCGCAGAACGCCCCCTCGACGACCACGCGCAGGCGGTCGCGCGGGCGCGCGTCGCGCGCGGCCACGCCCGGCAGCAGCGCGTCCAGCGTCGCCGTGGCCTCGGCCACGGGCAGCAGCGTCGCCGCCCGGAGGATCGCGTACAGCTCGGTGGTGCCGAGCTTCTGGGGCTCGGCGATGCGCAGCGCGTAGAGCGCGCGGATGCGGGCCCGCAGCGCGTCGTAGGCCTCGATGGCGGCGGCGAGCGCCGGCTCGGTCACCTTGAGGCCGAAGGCCGCCTCGAAGGCCGCGGCCAGGCGCCGCAGCTCGGCGGCGAGGTACGGCACCACCGAGGACGAGGTGGAGTTCTGCGGGAGGTGGAGGTACTCGACGAACGTGCCGGGGAAGTTCCGCCGGTAGATCGAGCCGAGGTTGCGCGCCACGTCGCAGATGTTCGAGAAGACGAGCCCGTCGACGCCGGCGACCCGGCCCTGGAACCCGAGCTCCAGCGTCGACTTCGCGATCGAGCAGACGAAGGACTGGAACCGCGCGTCGGCGTGCGTCAGCTCCACCGAGGTGCCGCCGCCCAGCAGCGAGACGGGCAGCATGCCCGCCGCGTGGATCACCTCCGCGGGCGCCCACACCGGGTAGCAGCCGATCACGCGGCCGTCGGGACGCTCGGCCTTCCACCGGCCCGCGACGGCGGAGAGCGGCTCGGCGATCAGCTCGCGGCACCGGGCAATGGCGGCGTCAGGCGTCATGCGTGCCTCCGAAGAGGGCGAGTGCGGCGTCGTGGGGCTCGGCCGAGGGTTGCAGGAACCCGTGGAGGAAGAGGCCACCCACCTGCTCGGCCAGGACCCGCGCGTCGCCGGCGGAGCGCACGAACGGCCCGGCGGTGATCCCGTTCAGCATGCCGAGCAGCAGGTTGATGGCGGAGTAGAGCTCGTCACCCGAGCGCCCGCGGGGATCCACGTCGGCCAGCACGCGCACGCCCCGCTCGATGTAGGCGCGACGCTTCGCGGCGACCTCCCCGCGGCGCGGCGGCGCGAGCAGCTCCCAGTCGCGATTGATGACCCGCAGCGCCGCCCCGTGCGTGAAGCCGCACTCGAGGTGCGTCCGGATCAGCGCCAGCAGCCGCGCCTCCGGCGTGCGCGCCGCGGCCAGCGCCTGGTCGAGCGACTGCAGCAGCGTGTCCAGCGCGCGGGCGAGCACGAGGAACAGCAGCTCGTCCTTGTCGCCGACGTAGTGATAGAGGCCGGCCAGCGAGAGCCGCGCCGCGCGGGCGATCTCGCGCGTGGTCGCGACGTGATACCCGCGCCGTGCGAAGACCTCGCCCGCCGCGTCGAGGATCTCGGTGTACCGCTGCCCGATCGCCACGCCGAACCTCCGACCGAACGGATGTTCGAACGGACCCCACGATAGGCCACGCGGTCGCCCCGCGGAATGCGGCGAACGGCTCGTTTCGGTAGCGCGATTGATCTAATCGAGGTGGGGGGCTCCGGGCGCCCCCACCCCCCCACCGCTCGGGACGCCCCGGCACAGCCGTGGCGCGCCTCGAAATACTGCCGACGGGCTCGTCGGGCGGCGGGAGCGCCTCAGACGAGGCGGTGCTTCGTCGCGAACGCCACGGCTTCGAGCCGGCTGTGGACGTCGAGCTTGGTGAGGATGTTCTGGACGTGGTTGCGGATCGTCGCCGGGCTCACGTGCAGACGCTCGGCGGCGGCCGAGGTGCTGAGGCCGTCCGCCACGAGCCGCAGGACCTCGAGCTCGCGCCGCGAGAGCGACGCGCCCGGGCTCCCGGGCGCGCCTCCGGGCGGCGGACCGGCCAGGCGCTCGTGGACGAGCGTCAGCAGCTCCTTCGTCGCGGTCACGTCCCGGAACAGGTGGATGGTGCAGGCGCCGTCCGGGCGGGCGGGAACCGAGAGGATGCTGATGTTCACCCAGACGGCGCGGCCACCCTTGGCCCGTGTCCGCATGTCGAAGCTCTGCACGGGCTCGCCGAGGCCGACCAGGGTCATGATGTGGCAGCCGCGGTAGCAGAGGCGATTGCCGCTGTCGTCCATGCCGACGAAGACGTCGCAGCACGGCCGGCCGAGCACCTCGCGGGCGGGGTAGCCGAGGATCCGCTCGGCCGCCCGGTTCCACAGGACGATGCGCCCGTCGGCGCCGATGACGAAGGCGCCGTCGCCCGCACGCTCCAGCATCGGCCGCAGGACCTCGACGTTCACCGGCGTCGACCTCCCTGGTCATTCACGACAGTACACCGGATAGGCGAGCCTCGTCGCGGGCCGGTATGAGCGCCGTCATACCGGCTCCCTCGTCATCGGCGGTACTCAGGAGCAGGACCGTACCGCTCGGACGACGGAGGAGACGCGATGGCGACACCGCACTCGAGCGAGGAGCGAGCCCCGCTGGGCCAGCGGCTCCTCGACCGCCCGTTCCTGCTCCTGCTGGCCGGCCTGGTCGTGATGTTCGGTTTCTACACCCTCTGGGGACTCTACGAGATCCTCAGCCTTCCGGCGGCGACGCTGCCGTGACGCGCGCGCGAGGAGGGACGGCATGAACCACAGCGAGGCGCACTCCGCGATCGTCGCGCCGGCCGGGACGTGGTGGCGACCGGCGGGCAAGCAGGAAAAGATGTGGGTCGCCATCGCGTTCGTCTGGTGCCTCGTCCTCTTCGCCATGATGCCCCTCTGGCACCTGCGGGGCGGTCAGAACCCGTCGGGCGTGCGCGCCAGGGTCACGCCGGTGGAGTTCATGGCGCGAGTGGAGAAGTTCGTCGCCGACTACAAGGTCGGCGAGGACAACGGCGTGCCGGTCGTGGCGCCGCCTCCGGGCAGCGACGTGTACTTGCAAGGGCAGATGTGGCGCTGGTACCCGGTGCTGAAGCTCCAGCAGGGCGTCCAGTACACGCTGCATCTCTCGTCGCTCGACATCAACCACGGCTTCAACCTCTACCCCGTGAACCTGAACTTCCAGGTCATCCCCGGCTACGACTACGGGCTGAAGATCGTCCCGAACAAGGCCGGCGACTTCCGCATCGTGTGCAACGAGTTCTGCGGGATCAACCACCACATGATGGTCGGCAAGGTGATCGTCGAGTAGAGACAGGAGGCGTTCATGTCCACCATGGTCGAGGCGCTGGCCGGACGGGCGTTCCGGTCCCGGACGTGCGGGGTCACCGGGCTCCGCGTCGAGTGGCACGCCGAGACGCTGATCAAGGTCAACGCCGTCGTCGCCGTCGTGAACTTCCTCGTAGGCATCGTGGCGGCGTTCGGCATCGTGATGACGCGGTGGCAGGCCGTGCACCTGCTGCCGGCCGACCTGTTCTACCGCTTCCTGACCCTGCACGGCCTGAACATGCTCATCTTCTTCATCATCTTCTTCGAGATGGCCGTGCTCTACTTCGCGGGGCCGGTGCTGCTCAACTGCCGCCTGCCGATGCCGAGGGCGGGGTG
>DASUPA010000456.1:0-3263 GCA_036276335.1 Candidatus Methylomirabilota bacterium
CTGGCGAGCCTGCTGCGGCGGGCGGTGCTCTTCACGCCGTTCGTCACCGTGCTGTACTTCCTCCACGCCGGCTACTCGCCGGCGAAGTCGGCGCTCTACAGCCTGCTGACGGCCGTGGTCGTCTCCTGGGTGGCCGGCGACCAGCCCATGACGCCCCGGCGGATCTTCAGCACGATGACGGAGGCGATGCGCTCGGGTGTCATCATCGCCGCCGTGCTGGCCGCCTCGGGGCTGATCGTGGCGTCGATGAGCCGCACGGGCGTGGCGCTCGCGTTCTCGAGCGTCCTCGTGAACCTGGCCGGCGGCCACCTCATCGTGGCGCTGCTCCTTCTCTTCGCCGTGGTGGCTTTGCTCGGCGCCGGGATCCCGACCACGCCCGCCTACATCCTGGCCGTCACCGTGGGCGGGGCCGCGCTCGGCAGGCTCGGCATCGACGTCCTGACCGCGCACCTCTTCGTCTTCTACTATGCCGTCCTCGCCGACGTGACGCCCCCGGTGGCGGTCACCGCCGTGGCCGCCGCGCAGATCGCCGGCGCCCGGCCGATGACCACGGGCTGGCAGGCCACGCGCATCGGCATCGGCGGCTTTCTCGCGCCGTTTCTGTTCGTGTACCAGCCGGCGCTCCTCATGAGGGGCGACTGGACCGAGATCGCGATCAGCTTCGCCTCCGCGGCCATCGGCATCTCCGCCCTCTGCGCGGCGCTCGCCGGCCACATGTTCACGCCGCTCGGATGGCTCGCGCGCACGTTCCTGGCGGCCGTGTCGCTCGCCGCGATCTCGCCGGATCTCGCCGTGTCGGCGGCGACGAGCCTCGTGCTCCTCGCGTTCGGCGCCTGGAACTGGCGCCGGGAGCGCCAGCATCCGGTGACGCCGACCGTGCCGACGATCGTCGCGGCCGTCCCGGAGACGACGGCGCCGCCGACCGTCATGGAGTGACGTCCCGGCCGCCGGCCGCGCTGGACGGCGGCGCGCGCCTGGGCGATGCTGGTGCGCAATGCCCGACTCCGCTCGCCTGACCGACGCCGGCGCGGCCGCCCTCGCCACCGAAACCCTGCGGCTCGTCGCGAGCGGACAGATCGTCGGCCTCGGCACCGGGCGGGCCGCCACGGCGTTTGCACGGGCGCTCGGCCAGCGCGTGGCGGCCGGCCTCGACGTCCGCGGCGTGGCCACGTCCGAGGCGGCGGCCGCCGTGGCACGGGCGCTCGGCATCAAGCTGGTCTCGCTCGACGATGTGGACGTCGTCGACGTGGCGGTGGACGGCGCGGACGAGGTGGACCCGCGCGGCGACCTGATCAAGGGCTACGGCGGCGCGCTCCTCCGGGAGAAGGTCGTCGCGTCGGTGGCGCGACGGTTCGTCGTCCTCGTCGGCCGCGAGAAGCTCGTGCCCGTCCTGGGCTCCCGGGGCCGCCTGCCCGTCGAGGTCGTCCCGTTCGCGGTGGCTCCGTGCCGGCGGCGGCTCGAGGCGATGGGCTGCCCCGCGGACGTCCGGATGCAGGACGGCCGGCCGGCGATCACCGACAACGGCAACCTGCTGCTCGACGCCGCCGTGCGTCCCATCACGGACGCGCGCGGTCTCGAGTCCGCGATCCGCGCGATTCCCGGCGTGGTGGCCACCGGCCTGTTCCTCGGCATGGCGCCGACCGTGCTGCTGTGGGACGGCGAGCGGTGCCGGCAGCTCCCACGGGAGGGCCGCAATTGACGATACCGCTCACGAGCCGTCCCGAGTGGAAGGCGCTCGAGGCCCACCAGCGGACGCTGCGCGACGTCCACCTGCGCGAGCTCTTCCGCAGGGACCCCGCGCGCGGCGAGCGGCTGACCGCCGAGGCCGCCGGCCTCTACCTCGACTACTCGAAGAACCGCGTGACCGACGAGACGCTCGCGCGGCTCCTGGCGCTGGCGGAGGCGGCGGGCGTGCGGGCGCGCCGGGACGCGATGTTCGCCGGCGAGGCAATTAACGTCACGGAGCGCCGGCCGGTCCTGCACGTGGCCCTGCGGGCGCCCCGCACCCCGTCGATCGTGGTCGGCGGCGAGGACGTCGTGCCCGGCGTCCACGCGGTCCTCGATCGCATGGGAGCGTTCGCCACGCGCGTGCGCGACGGCGGCTGGACCGGCTTCACGGGCCGGCGCATCCGCCACGTCGTCAACATCGGCATCGGCGGCTCGGACCTCGGGCCGGCGATGGCCTGCGCGGCCCTGCGCCACTACACCCGGCCCGATCTCGGCGTCCGCTTCGTCTCCAACGTGGACGCCGCGGACTTCGCCGCGGCCACGCGTGATCTGGAGCCGGCGGAGACGCTGTTCGTCGTCGCCTCCAAGACCTTCACCACGCTGGAGACGCTCACCAACGCGCGCACCGCGCGCGCCTGGCTGCTGCGCGCGCTCCACGACGAGCGCGCGGTGGCGCGGCACTTCGTCGCCGCCTCCACGAACGCCGCGGAGGTGGCGAGGTTCGGGATCGACACCGACAACATGTTTCCGTTCTGGGACTGGGTGGGCGGGCGGTACTCCATGTGGTCGGCCATCGGGCTCTCGGCGATGCTCGCCATCGGTCCCGACCACTTCCGCGACCTGCTGGCCGGCGCCCACGCGATGGACACGCACTTCCGGGAAGCCGCCTTCGACCGCAACCTCCCGGTGCTCCTCGCGCTGCTGGGCCTGTGGTACGCGGCCTTCTTCGACGCCGGGACGTACGCGGTCCTGCCGTACAGCGAGGACCTCGCCCGGCTGCCCGCCTACCTCCAGCAGCTCGACATGGAGTCGAACGGCAAGTCGGTCGACCTCGACGGGCGCCCGGTCGAGCACCGGACCGGTCCGATCGTGTGGGGCGAGCCGGGCACGAACGGCCAGCACGCGTTCTTCCAGCTCCTCCACCAGGGCACCCGGCTCGTCCCGTGCGACTTCATCGGCTTCTGCCAGCCGCTCTGGGCGGTGGGCGACCATCACACCTTGCTGGCCGCCAACCTGTTCGCCCAGACCGAGGCGCTGGCCTTCGGGCAGGCGGCGGCCGAGCCCTTCCGGAGCTTCGAGGGCAATCGTCCCAGCAACACGATCCTGGCCGACCGTTTGACGCCGGCGACGCTCGGGGCGCTCGTCGCCCTCTACGAGCACAAGGTGTTCGTCCAGGGCGCGATCTGGGGGATCAACTCGTTCGACCAGTGGGGCGTGGAGCTCGGCAAGGCGCTCGCCACGCGCATCGCACCCGAGCTGGAGGAGGATGCGGCCCTCGCGCACGATTCGTCGACGAACGCGCTCATCCGACGCTT
>DASUPA010000457.1:0-8169 GCA_036276335.1 Candidatus Methylomirabilota bacterium
CGCGCCAGGCGGTCGTCGTCGCCGAGCTGCTGGGCGATCGCCTCCGCCTCCTTCGACAGCCGCCGGATGTCCTCCAGGCGCCCCAGCTGGAGCAGCGGGGGGCGGAGGTCGAGGCGGATGTCGACGGCGGCCGCGGCGGCCTCCGCGCTCTCCGGCAGCTGACGCACGGCGCCGAGCGCGTCCTCGTAGAAGGCGGCCGCCTCGCGGTTCGCCGAGCGTGCGACGGCGCGGTCGCCGGCCTCGCGCAGGTACTCGATCGCGCGCGGCCACGCCTCGGCCCGTACCGCGTGGTAGGCGAGACGCTCGACGTGTTCGGCGCGGCGCTCGCCGGCGTACGTCGTCTCCAGCGCGCCGAGGATCCGCCCGTGCAGCGCGCGGCGCTGCTCCTTCAGCAGGCTCGCGTAGGCGACGTCCAGCGTGATCGCGTGCCGGAAGGAGTACGCGAGGTCGGGGTAGAGCGCGGTGACGTGCATGAAGCCGGCGGCCTCCACGTCGGCGAGGCCGTGCATGAGCTCGTCGGTCGACACGTCGGCCACGGCCTGCAGCAGCGCGACCGGCACGTCGTGCCCGATGGCCGCCCCCGCCTGCAGGAAGGTCTTCCCGAGCGGCGGCAGGCGATCGATGCGGGCGGCCAGCACGGCCTGCACCCGGTCCGGGATCTGGATGCTGGCCACGGGCTTCGCGAGCGTGTAGCGGCCGCGCTCGCCCGCCAGCGCGTGCGTCTCGGCCAGGGCCGTGACCGATTCCTCGAGGAAGAACGGATTGCCCTCCGTGTGCTCGACCAGCCGCTGCTTGAGCGGCGCCAGGTCCGCGTCCGGCCCGAGCAGCCGGTCGACGAGCGCGTGCGCGACCGTGGTCGGCAGCGGCTCCAGCCGGACCGGCGTGACGGCGGCGCCGGCCGGCCAGTCGTGCAGGTACTCCGGCCGCGCGCTGACGACGATGAGCGCGCGCGCGCGGCGCAGCTGCTCGGCCAGATAGTCGAGCAGCGCCTGCGTCTCGGAGTCCGCCCAGTGGAGGTTCTCGACGACGAGCATGACGGGGGCGCGCTCGCTCTCCTCGAGCAGCACGTCGCGCACCGCGCGGAAGATTCGCTGCCGCCGCTCGGACGGCTCGAGCGCCGCCCAGGCGGCGTCCTCGCTGGCGACGTTGCCGAGGGCGAGGATGGGCGACACGGCGGTCGCCAGCGCCGGGTCGAGCGCGAGGAGGCCCGTGGCGACCTTCTCGCGGATGCGCCGGGCGTCGTCCGCGTCCTCCACCTGGAAGTACCGGACCAGCACGGCGCGGACGGGCAGGTACGGGGTCGGCGTGCCGTACGAGACGCAGGCGCCGTCGAGCGTTCGCCAGCCGTCCTCGACGGCCGCGCGCAGCACTTCCAGGATCAGCCGTGACTTCCCGACGCCGGGCTCGCCGGTGAGGATCGCGACCTGGCCCTGGCCCTCGGCCGCGCGCGCCCGCAGGCGCTGCAGCACGGCGACCTCCCGGGCGCGGCCCAGGATGGGCGCCGACTCCACGGCGGCGAGGCCCGACCGCGACGCGGCGGCCCGGCGAAGCTCCCAGGCCTCCACGGGCTCGCGAAGCCCCTTGATCGGCATCGGTCCTTGCGGGTCCGCCTCGATCGCGCCCTCCGCGAGCCGGTGCGTGGCCGCGGTGATGAGCGTGCTCCCGGGCCGCGCCAGCTGCTCCATGCGGGCGGCGAGGTGCGTGGTCTGGCCCACGGCGCTGTAGTCCATCTGGAGGTCGCTGCCGATCGACCGGACGACGACCTCTCCGGAGTTCAGGCCGACGCGGATCTGCACGTCGACGCCGAGGCGACGGCGGAGCTCGGGGGCGGCGGCGGCGACCGCGCGGTGGATGCGCAGGGCGGCGTAGCAGGCGCGTATGGCGTGGTCCTCGCAGGCGAGCGGCGCCCCGAAGAGAGCCATGATGCCGTCGCCCATGACCTGGTTCACGGTGCCTTCGTAGCGGTGCACCGCTTCCATCATCTGCTCGAGCACGGCGTCCAGAAGGAGGCGGGCGTCCTCCGGATCGCGGTCGGCCAGAAGCTCGAGCGATCCTTTAAGATCGGCGAACAAAACTGTGACTTGCTTGCGCTCTCCGGCGAGGCGTTCTCGGGTGTTCAGGATCTTCCTGGCGAGGTGGCCCGGCGTGTACGCCTCCGGCGCCTCGTAGCCGGCCGCGCCGGGCGCGATGGCGCTGCCGCAGCCGTTGCAGAACCGGTTGTCGGCAGGATTCATCGCCTGGCAGGCCGGACAGCGGACGTCGAGGCGGGCGCCGCACCCTCCGCAGAACTTCACGCCCGGGGCGTTGTCCTTGTCGCAGCCGCCACACCGCATCGCCACTACCTCGTGTTCTGCTGGGGCGTTCCCCGGGGCCGGGGTCCAGCGAGGATAGGGCAGCGCGAGCCACGCGGTCAACCACCCGACACGTCGCTGCCGCGCGGCCAGGGGCAGCGCGCGCCGCGCGGCGACGGTCCCGGTCGGTTGCGCCGACGGTGGACGGATGGTAGCGTGACGCCACTTTCAAGGAGGCTTCGATGCCGGCCACGCTTACCTCCCAGCGCTACAAGGTCGAGTCGCTCGACGCTGCCATGGAGCTCTGCTACGCCAAGGGCTGGTCGGACGGGCTGCCCGTCGTCCCGCCCACCGAGCCGGCCGTGCGGGCGATGCTCGAGGCGGCCGGGCTGGCGCCCGACGCGGAGGTCGCCTACCTCTCGCAGCGTGCGGTGCGGATCACCGCCGAGAAGGTGGCGATCAACGCGGTCATGGCCGGCTGCAAGCCGGAGTACATGCCGGTGGTCGTCGCGGCGGTGGAGGGCATCGGCGATCCGCGGTGGAGCTACCACGGGCCGGGGACCTCGACCGGCGGCGCCGCCGTCCTCATGATCGTCAACGGCCCCATCGCGCGCGAGCTCGACATCAACGCCGGCGACAACCTCTTCGGGCCCGGCTGGCGCGCCAACCTCACCATCGGCCGCGCGGTGCGCCTGGTCATGCGCAACGTGGCCAGCTCGCTGCCCGGGCTGCTGGATCGCAGCACCGTGGGCCATCCCGGCAAGCTCTCGTACGTGATCGCGGAGAACGAGACGGAGAGCCCGTGGACGCCGCTCCACGTCGAGCGTGGCTTCCGGGCCGAGCAGTCGACGGTCACCGTGATGGCGGCGGAGGGGCCGCAGCAGTTCTACAACCAGCTGTCGAGCACGGCCGAGGGCATCCTCACCACGCTGGCGGACAACATGCGGATCTCCGGCAACGTGATGGGCCAGCCCAACTACTGCGTCGTGATCGCCGGTGAGCACATGAAGACCATCGCCGGCAGCGGCTGGGGCAAGAAGGAGATCCGCGAGTTCGTGTGGAAGCACACGCAGAACAGCCACGCCCATCTCAAGCGCACGAACCGCATGGCCGGCGCCATGGAACCCGGCGACGAGGAGAGGCTGCGGCCGCTCGTGGCCTCGCCGGACGACATCCTGGTCGTCGGCGCCGGCGGGCGCGCGGGCGCCTTCTCGTGCTTCATCCCGGGCTGGTCGGGCGTGAAGTCCTCCCAGGCGGTCACCAAGGAGATCAAGCGATGATCGAGATCCTCGACCCCACCGTGGCGGCGACGACGCAGCCGATCGCGTTCGCGCCGCGGCCGACGGCGCTTGCGGGCAAGCGCGTCGCGCTGATCGAGAACACCAAGTACAACTCCGACAAGCTCCTCGCCCGGATCGGCGATATTCTCAAATCGGAGTACGGCGTCGCGGAGTGGACGATGTACCGCAAGCACAACTCCGGCGTGCCGGCGCACCGCGAGATCATCGACGCCATCAAGGCGTCGAGCGATGTCGTGGTCGCCGGCATCGGCGACTGAGGGTCCTGCTCGTCGGGCAGTGTGCTCGACGGAATCCTGCTGGAGAAGACGGGAATCCCCTCGGCGTCGATCGTGACCGACGTGTTCGAGCGGACCGGCCGCGCCATGGCCGAGCAGTGGGGGCTGCCACGCTACAAGTTCCTCGCGATGCCGCATCCGATCGCGAACCTCACGGATGCGGAGCTGGACCGGCGCGCCCGGGAGATCGTGCCGGACGTCGTCAAGCTGCTCCTGCACGGCCAGGAGTAGCGTTCCGTCCCGCGTGGTGGCTGCCGAACCGCCACGCGCAGACGATCTGGGGCCCGCTCTTCCGCCGGGGCGCCACCGCGCTCCGGCGGGAGCGCGTGGCCACGCGTGACGGCGACTTCGTCGACCTCGACTGGCTCGACGCCCCGGCGCCGCCGGGCGCGCCGCTGCTGCTGGTGCTGCACGGGCTCGAGGGGTCGTGCCGCTCGCACTACGTGCGCGGCCTGCTGGGGCTCGCGCGGGCGGGGGGCTGGCGCGCTGTCGTCCTGAACTTCCGCTCCTGCAGCGGCGAGCCGAACCGCCTGCCGCGCTTCTACCACTCGGGCGACACCGACGACCTGGACACGGTGGCGCGGATGCTCGTCGCCCGCGAGCCCGACGTGTCCATCGGCGCCGTCGGCGTCTCGCTCGGCGGCAACGTGCTGCTGAAGTGGCTCGGCGAGCAGGGCGAGGCCGCGCCGGCGGGGGTGCGCGCGGCGGTCGGGATCTCGGTGCCATTCGAGCTCGAGCCGTGCGCCCGCGCGCTCGATCGCGGCTTCCAGAAGTGGGTGTACACGGCGAGCTTCATGCGGACCTTCAAGCAGAAGATCCGCGCCAAGGCCCGCGTGCACGGACCGTTCGTGGACCTGGGCGCGGTGCGGCGCGCGCGGACGTTCGCCGTCTACGACCGCGTCGTCACCGCGCCGCTGCACGGCTTCGCGGACGAGATCGACTACTGGCGTCGGGCCTCGTGCGCGCCGTACCTCCCGCGCGTGCGCCGTCCGGCGCTGCTGATCAGCGCGCTCGACGACCCGTTCGTGCCGCCGGCCGCGCTGCCGGATCCGGCCGCGCTGCCACCGACGGTCACGCTCGAGGTGACGCCGCGGGGCGGGCACGTCGGCTTCGTGGAGGGGCTGCCCTGGCGCGCGCGCTCGTGGGCCGAGCGCCGGGCGATGGGCTTCCTGCGCGGGGTGCTCGCCGACGCCGCCCTCTGCTAGGATGCAGGCCATGCGCGCCGACGCCTACGGACTCGCCGTGGCGACCACCGATCCCGACGCCCTCGCCCTGTACGACCGCGCCGTGGAGGCGATGCTCGCCTGGCACGCCGAGGCGCTGCCGCTCTTCCGCGCCGCCACCGAGCGCGACCCGGGCCTGGCCCTGGCGCACGCGGGCGCCGCCGTCTGTCTCTTCCTCGAGGAGCGCTTCCCGGAGACGAAGGCCGCGACGGAGGCCGCCCGCGCGGCCGCGGCCGGGCGGAGCGAGCGGGAGCGCTCGCACGTGGCGGCGCTCACGGCGTGGACCTCGGGACAGGTCCCGGAGGCCGAGCGCCTGATGCGCGAGCACCTGGCGACGTGGCCGCGGGACGCCATGGTCCTGCAGCGCCTCTACTACGTCCTCTTCTGGCTCGGACGGTTTCCCGACATGCTGGCGCTGACCGAGGCGATGCGCGGCCACTACCCGGGCTCGTCGTTCGTGCTCGGCATGCACGCCTTCGCCCTTGAAGAGGCGGACCGCTGCCCGGAGGCCATCCGCACCGCCGAGCGGGCGCTGGCCGTCCGGCCCGACGACGCGTGGTCGGTGCACGCGCTCGCCCACGCCCTCTACGAGTCGGCAAACTTCGACGCCGGCGTGACGCGGCTGCCCCCGGCCATCCAGCCGTGCCGCGGCCTCAACTGGTTTCGCAATCACCTGCTCTGGCACCTCGCCCTCGTTCACTTCGCCCGCGGCGACTACGCGCGCGCGGGCCGGATGAGCCGTCAGGTCTTCGAGCGCGCGCCCTCGTCGATCGCCGGCGACCTGCACGACTCCATCTCGCTCCTCTGGCGGCTGGAGCTGGCGGGGCGGCCGGTCGGCGAGCGCTGGCGGCCGTTCACCGCCATCGCCCGCGAGCGCCTGAACCGCATGGGGCTGCTCTTCCACGTCGCCCACATGGGGATGGCACTGGCGGCGGGCGGCGACTGGGACACGGCGCGGGCGCAGCTGGACGCCGTGCGGAGCCGGGCGGCCAAGGACAAGACCGGCCTCATGGGCGACGTGCTGCTGCCGCTGCTGGAGGGCCTGCACGCGTTCGCGGCGGGCGACTATGGCCTCACCATCGAGCGCATCGAGCCGCTGCGGCCGCGGATCGTCGAGCTGGGCGGCTCCCGGGCGCAGCGCGACGTCTTCCACGACACGCTGTTCGAGGCCGCCTTCCGCGCCGGCGACGCCGAGCGCGCCGGCCGGTACCTGGCCGAGCGTCTCGCGCGTCGGCGCGACCATTTCTGGCTGACCCGCCGCGCGGCGTAGCCGCGTCCCCGCGGTGACGCGCCGGGCGCTCGCGCGCGGCACGTGGTTCGATTTATCCGAGCCATGATGGTCGTTTAACCTCCGTTCCATGAGAGGAGACATCATGCTGGGTGACATCGTCGAGCTGTCCGTCGTGGTGCGAGACCTGGACGCGGCCGCCGCGCGCTTCACGCGCCTGTTCGACCTCGAGGTTCACCGCCGGGGCGACTCCGAGCGCTTCGGGTTCCGCAACGCCATCCTCCCCACCGGCATCGGCCACATCGAGCTCCTCCAGCCGACCGATCCGACGAAGGCCGTCGGTCGCTTCCTGGAGCGGCGCGGGGAGGGCGTCTATCTCGTCGGCTTCGAGTGCGCCGACATTCCCGGCGCGGTGAGGAAGCTCCGCGCCGACGGTGCCCAGGTCGACAGCCCGCGCCCCGACATCGCCTGGGTGCACCCGCGCGAGGCCCACGGGCTCTTCGTCGAGCTCCGCCATCGCGAGCGCTACGAGTGACGGCATGAGCGCCTACGAGCAGATCGCCTACGAGGTGCGGGACCGCGTGGCCACGGTGACGCTGAACCGGCCGGAGAAGCTCAACGCGTGGACCGCGGTGATGGGGCGCGAGGTTCGCGACGCGATGGCGCGGGCGGGCGGGGACGACGGCGTGCGGGTCATCGTCCTCACCGGCGCCGGCCGCGGCTTCTGCGCGGGAGCCGACATGAGCGTGCTGTCCGGGATCCAGAGCGGAGGCGCCGCCGACGAGGTGGCGCGTCCGCCCGCCCGCGGTCACGGGCGGACGGAGCTCGGTGGCCGCTATGCGTACTTCGCGACCGTGCCGAAGCCGATCATCGCCGCCCTCAACGGGGCCACGGCCGGCCTCGGCCTCGTGATCGCCCTGTACTGCGACGTTCGATTCGCCGCCGACAGCGCGGTCTTCACGACGGCGTTCGCGCGCCGCGGGCTCATCGCCGAGCACGGGATCAGCTGGATGCTGCCGCGCCTCGTGGGGCTGCCGCACGCGCTCGACCTGATGCTGTCCGCGCGCAAGGTCGACGCGGCCGAGGCGCTGCGGATGGGCCTCGTCAACCGGATCGTGCCGGCGGCGGAGCTCATGAAGGCGGCCGGCGCGTACGCCGCCGAGCTGGCCGAGCTCGTCTCGCCGCGCTCGATGGCGGTCATGAAGCGCCAGCTCTGGGAGGCGCAGTTCCAGACGCTCGCCGAGGCGACGGCCGTGGCGGACGAGGAGATGGTGCGCAGCTTCGCCACCGAGGACTTCAAGGAGGGGGTGGCGCACTTCGTGGAGAAACGCACCCCCCGCTTCAGCGGCCGCTAGAGCGCCCCGACCGACATGGAGGGCTCCGGGCGCCCCCCAAGGCGCCCCGCTGGTGGCTCGTCACTCCCCGGCAGAGCCGTGGCGCCCGTCGACTACAACTCCGGCGGCCGCCGATCCGTCCACGGCTGCGCCGCCTCGAAGGCGGCCGCGGCCCGGAGCACGCCGGCCTCGTCGCGCCAGCGGCCCGCGATCTGGAGGCCAACGGGCAAGCCCGACGCCGTGAAGCCGCACGGGACGGAGATGGCCGGCAGGCCGACGACGGTGAAGGCGTACGTCGTGAGCGCCCACTGGATGTAGCTGCGCATCGGGATGCCGTTGATGGTTGTGGGACCCGAGCGCAGCTCCAGGGGATATGGCGGCACCGGCGCCGTCGGCGTGAGGATCAGGTCGTAGCGCTCCTGGAACTCGCGCACCCGGTGCCAGAGCGCCGTGCGCAGCCGCTCGGCGCGGCCGATCTCCGAGGGCGTCAGGCACATTCCCTGGTCGATGTTCTTCA
>DASUPA010000458.1:0-3218 GCA_036276335.1 Candidatus Methylomirabilota bacterium
GGGCCCGACGATCCGCGCGGCGTTGAACATGCCCGAGTTCAGCGCGATCGCGCTCATGAGGTCGTCCTTGCCGACCAGCTCCACGAGGAACGCCTGGCGCGTCGGCATGTCGAGCGTGTTCGCCACCCCGTAGACGAGCGCGAGGACGGCGACGTGCCAGTACGCGACGTGGCCGAGCTGCACGAGGACGGCGAGCACGAGCGCCTGCGCGAAGAGCACCGTCTGGCTCACGAGGATGAGCCGCCGCTTCGGCAGGCGGTCGGCCAGCGCCCCCGCCAGGAACGACAGCACGAGCATGGGCGTGAACTGCGCCGCGCCGACGAGGCCGAGCCGGAGCGGCGAGCCGGTCAGCTCGAGCACCAGCCACGCCTGCGCCACCGACTGCATCCACGTGCCGACGAGCGAGACGAGCTGCCCCGACCAGAACAGGCGGAAGTCCCGGTGCCGGAACGCGCGCAGGCCTGCCGGCAGCCGGGAGGGTGGCGACGTCACCCGATCAGTCTACGACTGCTTCCGCGCGATCGCCCTCGCGAGCTCCTTCTTCGTCATCGACGAGCGTCCGCTCACGCCGAGCTTGCGCGCGCGGGCGTACAGCGCGTCCTTCGTCTGGCCGTAGTAGTCGACGCCGCCGAAGGTCTCGCCGCGGCCCTCGCGGGCGGCGCCGGCGCCCCGACGCGCGCGCGGGTCCGACGGCCCTTTCCGCTTCTTCGGCACCCACCGGTCGCCGCGCTTCTCGAAGGCGTGCTTCAGGGCGGCGAACGCGGTGCGATGTGCGCGCTCGCCCTCGCCGTACTCGCGGACGGCGTTGTCGTGAGTCTTGGCCCACGTGCGCCGCGCCTTGGGCGGCGAGCGCTTGATGGTGCTCGGCATCACGTCACGTGCGGGCATGGCAACACCTCCGCGCGATTCGTGATACAAGCTTCATGCCGCGACGCCGCGACTCCGGCGGGCGTGCACGCTCATCGAAACGACGACAACGCGGTGCGTGGGGAGCCTATGAAGGCGATCAGGGTCCACAAGTTCGGCGGTCCCGAAGTGCTGCAGCTGGAGGAGGTCCCGGATCCCAAGCCGGGCGAGGGCCAGGTGCTGGTCCGCATTCACGCCGTCGGCGTCAACCCGGTCGAGACCTACGTCCGGTCCGGCGCCTACGCCGCCCTGCCGACGCTTCCTTACATTCCGGGCGGCGACGGCGCCGGAGTGGTGAAGGCGCTCGGGCCGGGCGTCACGGAGCTGAAGGTGGGCGACCGCGTCTATCTGACCGGGACGGCGGGTGAGCGGATGACCGGGGCGTACGCCGAGCTGGCGGTGTGCCAGGTCGGGCAGCTCAAGCCGCTGGCGCCGGCCGTCTCGTTCGCGCAGGGCGCGGCGGTCAACGTCCCGTACGCCACCGCGTATCGCGGTCTCTTCCACAAGGCGCGGGCCATTCCCGGCGAGACGGTGCTCGTGCACGGCGCCAGCGGCGGCGTCGGCGTGGCCGCCGTCCAGCTCGCGAACGCCGCGGGCCTGACCGTCATCGGCACCGCCGGCACCGAGCGCGGGCGCAGGCTCGTGCGCGAGCAGGGCGCGCATCACGTTCTCGACCACACGGCGCCGGACTACCTCGCCGAGGTCGGGCGGCTGACGGGCGGGCGCGGCGCCGACGTCATCATCGAGAACCTCGCCAACGTCAATCTCCAGAAGGACCTGGACGTCGTCGCCCGCTACGGCCGCATCGTGGTCATCGGCAATCGCGGCACGATCGAGATCAACCCGCGCGGCACGATGTCCAAGGACGCGACGATCCTCGGCCTGTCGCTGCCGAATGCCACGCCCGACGAGCTGGCCTCGATCCATGCGGCGCTCATCGCCGGCCTCGCGAACGGAACGCTTCGGCCCGTGGTCGGCCGCGAGCTGCCGCTCAAGGACGCGGCGGCGGCTCACACCGCCGTCCTCGAGCCCGGCGCCTACGGCAAGATCGTCCTGATCCCGTAGCGGTCTCTGGCCACGGGCGCGGGGCGGGCGGCCGGGGGCTGGCCGGGGGGGGCGGGTCCCGGAAGACCACGCAAATCGACGATGCGTTGCGCCTGTCCGGGGACACCGATGATAGCCGGGTCCGACGCTGTACCCTGAGGCACGGGTCTTCCGGGACCCGCCCCCGCCGGCCAGCCCCCGGCCGCCCGCCCCACGCCCGCGTCGTGGAGCTTCGGTCTCAAAGCATCAGCTGGAGCGTCACCACGTCGAGCCAGCGGGCGAGCTTGTAGGCGACCTGCGCTCGGCGCCGACCTGGACGAAGCCGAGGCGCTCGTGCAGGCGTCGGTCCGGGCGTAGGAGGCCCTCGGGCGACAGATGGCGGCGATCTGGGCGTTGTCCGCGGCGCGCGCGGGGCGGATCATGGCGTGGCCCGCTGCGGCGTGGGTGGCTGCTGGAGCAGCCGGTGGCCGAGCGCGACGAGCAGCGTGCCGAGGCGCAGGCGCAGCGGCGGGCGGGCCGGGATGCTGGCGCGCCGCTGCGCCTCCGCCCGGGCCCACTCCAGCCGCTCTCTCACCAGGAACTGAATGGCGAAATCGCTCGTGTCCATGGCGCGCCTCCTTGGTCGCGCGCTCATCGTCCCCCACGCGGCACGATCAGGGAAATCAATTGTTTTGATTCGAACCATCACCTATTCTTTGCGGCACCATGGACGTGCAGCTCGCGCAGCTGCGGACGCTCGAGGTCATCGCCCGCCACGGCAGCTTCTCGCGCGCCGCGCGCGAGCTGCACCTGACGCAGCCGGCCGTGAGCATGCAGGTGCGCCAGCTCGAGCGCGGTCTCGGCCTGCCCCTGCTGGAGCGCGTGGGCAAGCGCGCGTTTCCCACGCGCGCGGGCGAGGTGTTGCTGGCGCACGCGGCGCGCGCGTTCCGGGAGCTCGAGACGGGCGTCGCGCACGTGCAGGAGCTGCGCGGCGTCGTGGCGGGCCGCGTGCGGCTCGGCACCAGCGCGTCGATCAGCGTCTACCTGCTGCCGCTCGCGCTGCGGCGGTTCCGCGCGCGGTTCCCGGACGTCGACCTCGTCGTCGTCACCGGGCTGGCCCCCGACATCGCGCGCGGCGTCGTGGCCAACGACCTCGACCTCGGTCTCGTGAGCCTGCCGGTACGCGACCGGCAGCTCACGGTCACCCCGTTCTACCGGGATCGCCTCGTGGCCATCGCGCCCGTCGAGCGACGCTGGCGGCGTCGCGGCGCCGTCCGGGCCGCCGAGCT
>DASUPA010000459.1:0-7930 GCA_036276335.1 Candidatus Methylomirabilota bacterium
ACCGTGCCGCCCTGGGCCAGCTCGAAGCGGCCGAGCCGCCGGGCGTGCGCCCCCGTGAACGCCCCCTTCTCGTGCCCGAACAGCTCCGACTCGATCAGCGTCTCCGGAATGGCGGCCACGTTGACGGCCACGAAGGGCTGCACGGCGCGCTCGCTCTTGTGGTGGATGGCCCGTGCGATCAGCTCCTTGCCGGTGCCGCTCTCGCCCGTGATCAGCACGGTCGTCGGCGTCGGCGCGATCTGGGTGATGAGCTGGTACACGCGAACCATTTCCGGGTGGCGACCCACCATGCCCTCGAAGCCGACCGACGCCTCCACGCCGCTCGGCGTCAGCACCGAGCGCAGGCACAGCACCTCGCGCTCGAGCGCGCGCTTCTCGAGGGCGCGGTCGGCGAGGCTCAGGATGTCGTCGACGTCGAAGGGCTTGGTGAGGTAGTCGTAGGCGCCGCGCTTCAGCGCCTCCACCGCCGTGCGCACCTCGAGGACCGCGGTGGCCAGGACGACCACGACCGTCGGATCGAGGGCCTTCACGCGCGACAGCACGTCGACGCCGGCCTCGCCCGGCATGCGCTGGTCGAGCATGACGAGGTCGACGTCGCGCGCGGCCAGCACGCCGAGCGCGGCGGCACCGTCCTCGGCCTCGAGCACCTCGCACGTCTCCTCGAGGATCGCGCGGACCGACGCGCGCACGCCTTCCTCGTCGTCGACGACGAGGACCGTCCCGCGCCGACGCATGGTGGGCGGGGGAGGCTCGGGCAGCGCCGCGCGCGCGCTCACGGCCGCTCGCCCCGCTCGAGCACCAGGTACTGGTTGCGGCCCTCCCGGCCCGGGCGGTGCACGTAGAGGAGCGCCGACTCGCCGGGCGGCAGCGCGCCGAGCGCACGCCGCAGGCCGGCCGCATCGGACACCGGCTGCCGCGCGACCTCGAGGATCACGTCGCCGCGCTGCAGGCCGGCCGCGTCCGCAGGGCTGCCGGCCGCGACGTCGACGACGACGAGGCCGCGCGTGTACGGTACCCTGAGGCGCTCGGCGAGATCGGCCGACAGCGGCTCGGCGCGGAATCCGAGGATGTCCGTCCCGGGCTCGGGGGCGGCGGTCGCGACCTCCTCGGTCGGCATCTCGCCCACGGTCACCTGGAGCGGCACCGGCTTGCCGTCGCGCACCACCGTCACCTTCACCGCCTGCCCCGGCATGATGTCGGCCACCCGGCGCTGGAGGTCCGGCACCTCGCGGATCCGGCCGCCGCCGAACTCGACCACGACGTCGCCGGCACGCAGGCCGCCGGCGTCGGCCGGTCCGCCCTTCAGGACGTCGGCCACCAGCACGCCCTGCCGCTCCGTGACGCCGAAGGTGCCGGCGAGCTCGTCGGTGACGTCCTGGATGACGACGCCCAGCCAGCCGCGGACGACACGGCCGCGCGCGATGAGCTGGCCCATCACGGCCTTGGCCTCGTTGATGGGGATCGAGAAGCCGATGCCCTGCCCGCTGGCGACGATGGCCGTGTTGATGCCGATCACCTTGCCGTCCAGGTTCAGCAGCGGGCCGCCGGAGTTGCCGGGATTGATCGAGGCATCCGTCTGGATGAAGTTCTCGTACGTCGTCACCCCGACGCGGTTGCGCGCGGTGGCGGAGATGATGCCGACCGTCACCGTCCGGTCCAGCCCGAACGGGTTGCCGATGGCGATCGCCCATTGCCCGACCCGCAGGCCGTCGGAGTCGGCCAGCTCGGCGGCGGGCAGCGCGGTCGGCGCCTCCACCTTCAGGACGGCGAGATCCGTCTTGGGATCGCGTCCCACGAGCCGGGCCGGGAACTTTCGCGAGTCCGAGAGTCGCACGGTGATCTCGCGAGCGTTCTCGATCACGTGGTTGTTCGTCAAGATGTATCCCTTTGGATGCACGATGACGCCGGAGCCGCTGGCGCGCGCGTCCTCCCGCGGGCGCCGGCGGAAGTACCGATCGTACAGCTCGTCGCCGAAGAACTCGCGGAAGCGCTCCTCGCCGCCGCTACGCTCCGATGCGCTGCTGTCCGGGACGGAGCTGACGTTCACCACGGCGGGCGTCACGCGGTCGGCGACCGCCGTGAACGCCTCCTCCAGCGCCCGGAGGACGGCCCGCGGGTCCACCCTGGCGGGGGGGCGCTCGGGCGTCGCCGCCTTCGGCTGCGGGCGGCCGGCGGGGGGCTTCGATGGCGCGGCGGGCTGCGCGAACGCCGGCGCGACGATGAGCACGACGGCGAGCGCGGCGACGAGCGCTTTCATCGCAGGAGGCGATTCTACCGCCCCCGGGTGGTCCTAGGCCAGCAAGACGAGCCGCAGCTCGAGCACGCGGCGGGTCGCCGGCGTCACCGGAGCCGCCGCGGCGCGCCGCAGGCCCGCCAGCCAGACGATGCGGCCGTCGGCCTCGACGATCGGCACGCGCGCGCGCTCCCAGCGCGGCACCTTGGCGTCGATGAGGAACGACTTCAGCCGCCGGGCGCCGCCGCCGAACGCCTCGAAGCGGTCGCCGCGACGGCGCGCGCGCACGCGCAGGGCCGATGGCATCCGGTCGGCGTCGAAGGCCGCGCGCACGGGGTCGCGCGCGACGACGTACCCGGCGCCCGGCAGGATCGCGGCCTCCAGCGCCCGCCCGATCTCCGGCAGCGCCACGCGGCCGGGTGTCTCGAGGATGCGCTCGGCGAGCGCCACGGTGGCGCGCGCGCCCAGGCGGATGCGGTCGCCGCTCACCTCCACGATGACCCGGCCCAGGCGGAACGGTCGCCGCGGCACCGGCGAGGCGAGGACCCGGCGGAGGCCGCGATGGCCCCACGCGCGCAGGGGCGCGCGGCTGCCGAGGCGGGCCGCCGCGCGACGGAGCACCTCGGCGGCCACGGGCTCCGGCAGCGAGGCCAGCGCCGAGCGCGACAGCGTCACCGCCCCGGCGTCGCTCACGGCCAGTCGCTCGAGCTCCCGCTCCGCCACGCGATCGAGCGCCTCGACACTGGCCCGCGCCGCGCGCGCCACCCCGACGAGGCGCGGGACGATCTCCGGACCGTACCCGGCGCTCAGCAGTGGGATGAGCTCGTGGCGGACGCGGTTGCGGAAGAACTTGGGCTCGTCGTTCGACGGGTCCTCGACCCACGGCAGGCCAGCCGCCTCGAGGGCCGCGACGGCGTCCCGGTGGCGCGCCTCCAGGAGCGGGCGGATGATGCGACCGCGCACGGGCGGGATTCCCGCCAGCCCCCGCACGCCGGTCCCCTCGAGGAGGCGCATCAGCACCGTCTCCGCCTGGTCGTCCGCGGTGTGGCCCAGGGCGATCCGCGTCGCGCCCGCGCGATCGGCCGCCGCCTCGAGCGCCGCGTGGCGCGCCGCGCGCGCGGCCGCCTCCACCGAGCCCGGGCCCACGCGCACGGCGGCGACGTCGACGGGGACGTCGAGGCGGGCGCCGAGCGCCCGGACGAACGCCGCGTCCCGTGCGGAATCCGCGCGGAGGCCGTGGTCGACGTGGAGGACGCGGAGGGACAGCCGCCACGCCGGGGCGAGCGCGTGGAGGACCGTCAGGAGCGCGACGGAGTCGGCGCCGCCGGAGACGCCGACGAGCACCGTCTCGCCGCCGGTCAGCATCGCGTGGCGGCGGAGGGCGCGCTCGACCGTCTCCGCCAGCCGCACGATCAGCCTCCCTGCAGCCCCACCCAGACCTCGCCGTCCTCGAAGTGCTCCTTCTTCCAGACGGGGACGGTGCGCTTCAGCGTGTCGATCGCGTAGCGGCACGCCTCGAACGCCTCGCCGCGGTGGGCGGCCGAGACGGCGATGAGGACCGAGGACTCGCCGATCTCCAGCCGGCCGATGCGATGCAGGATGGCGACGCGGCGGACGCCCGTCCAGCGCGCGCGGATGACCGCGCCGATCTCGCGGATCTTCGCCTCCGCCATCGCGGTGTGGGCCTCGTATTCCAGGAACTTCACGGGCCGGCCGTCCGTCTCGTTGCGCACGACGCCGGAGAAGATGACGATACCGCCCGCCCCCGGCTCGTCCACGGCGGCGGCGATCGCGTCGGGCGAGAGCGGTGTGTCGAGGACCTGGAAGATGTCGCCGTCGGACGTGCCGCTGCCTCCGCTCACGGGCGGAAACAGGCAGAGCTCGTCGTCGGGGCGCAACCGATGGTCGGGCTCGACGTAGTCGTGACCCACCGCGAAGAGGGTGTACGGCCGGTACTGCGCCAGCTCGGGATGGCGATCGACCATCGCCTTCCACGCCGCCTCGACGGTTCCGCCCTCGGGAAGGTCGACGTCGACCCGCTCTTGCCCGGTGGCTTCACGGTACCGGGCGAAGAGCAGGATGCGGACGCGCACGGGGCTAGAAGCGGTGGGACTGACCGCAGCCGCAGCTCGACTTCACGTTCGGGTTCTTGATCGCGAACCCGGCGCCCATCATGTCGTTCTGGACGAAATCGATCTCGCTGCCCTGCAGGTACGGCGCGCTCATCTTGTCGATGTAGACCTTGATGCCCTGCGCGTCGACGACGTTGTCGTCCGCCTGCTGCTGGTCTTCCCACCCGAGCTCGTACGACATCCCCGAGCACCCGCCGCCCACGACCCGGATGCGGAGGCCCCACTCGGGCTTGCCCTCTTCCAGGCGGAGCTCCGACACCTTCCTGGCGGCCGTCTCGCTCATCGTGATCATTCGATCCTCCCGTAAAACAAGGAACTTTCAGGCCCCGACGCCTGACGTCATGGTATCACAGGATGCCACCCGCGGGCAGGAGGGTGAGCTCCTCCAGCGCGGCGTGCGGCGGCAGCGTGGCCATCAGGACGGCGGCTCGCGCGACGTCCTCCGGCCGCAGCATCTTGTCGCGCGGGGGGGTCGAGCCCATCGCGTCCCAGATGGGGGTGTCGACGGCGCCCGGAACCAGCACGCCCACCCGGACGCCGTGGGGCCGGAGCTCCTCGGCGAGCACCCGGCTGAAGGCCTCGAGCCCCGCCTTGGTCGCGGTGTACACCGCCGAGCCCGGCAGGGCGCGCCTGGAGGCGATCGAGGAGAGATTGAGGATCGTGCCGGAGCGCTGCCGGATCATCGTGGGCAGGACCGCCCGGCAGCACATGATCGCCGCGCGCAGGTTGAGCGACAGCATCGCGTCCCAGTCGGCGGGCTTGGTGTCGGCCACCGGACCGAAGGACGCCAGCCCCGCCGACGTGACCAGGATGTCGATCCGCTGGGTCTCCGTGGCCGCCTGCTCGACGAGCGCCTCCACCGCGGTGTCCTGGGTGACGTCGGTGGGGATGGCGAGCGCGCGACCGCCCGCCTCGCGCACCTCGGCCGCCACCGCGGCCAGGTCCGCGCGCGACCGCGCGGCCAGCACGACCGTCGCGCCCTCCGCCGCGAAGGCGCGGGCGATCGCCCGGCCGATGCCGCGGCCGGCGCCGGTGATGATCGCCGTCCTCTCCCGCAGGGCCCCGCTCATAGCTGCACTCCCCGGCTGCTCTTGATGAGCTCCATGAACTCCGCGCGGGTCTCGGGGCGCTCCCGGAAGGCGCCGAGCATCGCCGACGTCACCGCCTTGGAGTTCTGCTTCTCCACGCCGCGCATGAGCATACACAGGTGGATCGCCTCCAGCACGACCGCCACGCCGCGCGGCTGCAGCGCGTCGTTCAGCGCGTTCGCGATCTGCACGGTGAGGCGCTCCTGGACCTGGAAGCGGCGGCTGAACATCTCCACGAGCCGCGGGATCTTCGACAGCCCGACGATCTTGTTCCGCGGCATGTACGCGATGTGCGCCTTGCCCAGGAACGGAAGGGCGTGGTGCTCACAGAGCGAGAAGAAGTCGACGTCCTTGACCACGACCATCTCGTCGTAGTCCTCGACGAAGAGGGCGCCGTTCAGCACCTCCTCGACCCTCTTCCCGTAGCCCGACGTCAGGAAGCGCAGCGAGCTCGCCACCCGCTCGGGCGTCTTCGCCAGCCCCTCGCGCGTCACGTCCTCGCCGAGCTCCGCGAGGAGCTGCTCCACGAGCTTCTCGATCATCGTTCCCCTCGATATTCGAACCGATTCTTCGCCGTCTCGACGACCGAGACGCACCGCAGCGCCCCCCGCCCCACCAGCGGCTCGAGCACGCGCCAGAACGCGCGGGCCAGGCCCTCGCCCGTGGTGATCACGCCGGCCAGCGCCGGGGCCTCCTCGAGCTTGTGATGATCCACCTGGTCGAGGAGCGACCGGGCCACGTGCTCGTCCAGGGCGGCCAGGTCGACGGCCATGCCCGTCAGCGGATCGGGCACGCCCGCCACGCTGACCTCCAAATAATAGTTGTGGCCGTGCGGCCGGTGGCACGGACCGTAGAGCGCGGCGTTCGCCTCGCGCGACAGCGCGGGATTCGCCAGCTCGTGCGCGGCGCTGAAATGGTACACGCGCGTCAGCGTGACTTCACGTGCCATCGTACTCCACCGAGAGCGTCGCATCCTCCCACACCCGCACCGACGCCAGCCGATCGCGGCCGAGCTTCGGCGCCAGCAGATCCCACACGGCGAGCGCGATGTTCTCCGTGGTGGGAACCCGGCCGCGAAAGAGCGGATCGGCGTTGAGGTCGGCGTGGTCGAAGCGCTCCACCACCGTCTCGCCGACCACCTGCTTGAGCTCGCCCAGGTCGATGACCATGCCCGTCCGCTCGTCGATGTCGCCGTGCACCGTGACCTCGAGCGTGTAGTTGTGGCCGTGCGGCACCGTGAGCCGGCCGAAGACCCGCTCGTTGTCCGCCGGGGACCAGGCGTCGACCCAGTACCGATGACCGGCGGCGAACGTGAACCGCCGCGTCGAGCGCGCGCGCGCCATCTCTAGGGCAGGACCTCGAGCAGCCGCGACGCCACCCGGTCGAGGTCGAGCGCCTCGACGCGACGCCGGCCGTTGTCGCCCAGCTCGCGCCGCAGCGCCGCGCTGCTCAGCACCTTCTCCATGGCCATCGCCAGCTCCTCCGGGCTCCGGGGACTCACCAGGAGTCCCGTCCGTCCGTCTTCCACCACCTCGGGGACCGCTGCCGCGCGACACGCGACGATCGGCAGGCCGGCGGCCATCGCCTCCGTGAACGCGATCCCGAAACCTTCCTGGACGGTCGGCAGGCAGAAGCAGTCCGCTCGCGAATATTCTACGGCCAACGCCTGGCGCGCGACCGCCCCGAGGAAGCTGACGGTCCCGGCCAGCCCGAGCTGCTCCGCGAGCCTCCGGAGCCGCGCGGACTCCGGTCCCTCCCCTACGATGCGCACCTGGACCTCCGGGATTCTCGCGCGGAGCGCGGCGGCGGCGCGCAGCAGGTCCTCGAGCCGCTTGCGCGGGTACATCCGGGCCACCGCGAGCACCGTGGGCGCCGCGCTGGGGCGCGGAGGCGCCGCCGCGAACCGCCGCCGCCACTCCGCGAGGTCGATGGGCTCGGGCACCACGGCCAGGGCGCGCTCGGGCACGCCGTAGAGGGCCTGCGCGATCGCGGCGGAGTACCGGCTGGGGACGATGACGCGCTCGGCGCCCTGCACGTTGCGGCGCTCCCAGCGCGCCTGGAGCGCCAGCAGGGCGCGCACCAGCCCGCGCTCGTTGCGCAGCTCGTCGGCGATGATGCCCTTCAGCATCACGGCGTAGCGGATCGCGCGCGGGCGGCGCGGCGCCCACAGGAAGCCGTCGAGGTCCACGCCGATGACCACGTCGGCGGTCGGCGGCGTCCGCACCACCGCGCGGTTGTACCGCCACCGATCGAGCGTGTGGATGCCGGAGCGCGCGCCGAGCGGGCGCAGGGCGGCGACGTGACCGAGCCGGGCGAGTCCGCGCAGCACGCCGTCGATGGCCACCCAGGTTCCGCTGCCCTCGGTCGCGCTCGGCGGCGTCGAGCTCAGGAACTCGAAGCGCACCGCCCGCTCAGCGGCCCTGGAACCGCGGCGGGCGCTTCTCGAGAAACGCCCGCGTGCCCTCCTTGTAGTCCTC
>DASUPA010000460.1:0-16651 GCA_036276335.1 Candidatus Methylomirabilota bacterium
TCGGTGACAGCCAGTGCGGCGGATTCTTCCCGGCCGAGATGCGCAACGCCGGCGCCGACGCGATCGTCTTCACCGGCCGCTCGCCCGGGCCCGTCTATCTCTGGCTCCACGACGGCGCGGCCGAGCTGCGGCCCGCGACGCACCTGTGGGGCAAGGAGACCGCGGAGGGCGATCGGCTGCTGAAGGAGGAGGTCGGCGACCCCAAGGCGGAGGTCGCGCAGATCGGGCCGGCCGGCGAGAACCTCGTGCGCTTCGCCGCCATCATGAACATGGTGAACCGCGCCAACGGCCGCACCGGCATGGGCGCCGTGATGGGCAGCAAGCGGCTGAAGGCCGTCGTCGTGCGCGGCAGCAAGCCTCCGAAGCCCGCCGTCCCCGAGCGCTTCCGGGATCTCGCCCGGCGCCTGAAGGAGCTCCAGGAGGCGAACCCGGGTATCGCCTGGTTCGGCGAGTACGGCACCCCGGGCGTGCTGGCCATCCAGAACAAGATGGGCGGCCAGCCGACGCGCAACTACGCGGAGGGGTCCTTCGAGGAGGCGGCGCAGATCGACGGCACGGTCATGAACAAGACCATCCTCAAGGAGCGCGACACCTGCTACGCCTGCGTCGTGAAGTGCAAGCGCGTGGTCGAGGTGCACGAGCCTGACCTCGACGTCGATCCGGTGTACGGCGGCCCCGAGTACGAGACGCTGACGTTCTTCGGCTCCATGTGCGGCGTCGGGGACCTGAAGCTGCTGGCCAAGGCGTCCGCCGAGGCGAACAAGTACGGCATGGACACCATCTCGTGCGGCGCCACCATCGCGTGGGCGATGGAGGCCAAGGCCAGGGGGCTCCTCGACGACCGGGGCCTCGGGCTCGCGTTCGGCGACGGGCGCTCGCTCCTGCGCGCGATCGAGGCCATCGCGCTGCGCCAGGGCGTCGGCGACCTCCTCGCCGAGGGCAGCCTGCGCGCGGCGCAGCAGCTCGGGCAGGCGGCCGTGGACCTGACCATCACCGTGAAGGGCCAGGAGCTGCCCGCGCACATGCCGCAGCACAAGCGGTCGCTGGGGCTCATCTACGCGGTCAACGCGTTCGGCGCCGACCACCAGTCCTCCGAGCACGACTCGATGCTGAAGACCAAGCCCGACAGCCTGCACCGGAAGCGCCTCGGCGAGCTGGGCGACTTCCCCGCGCTGGACCTGCGCGATCTCTCCGACGACAAGGTCCGCTTCGCGTATCGCACGCAGTGCTTCTATTCCGCGCTGGACACCCTGGGGCTCTGCCAGTTCGTCTGGGGCCCGTCGTGGCAGCTCTACGGGCCGTCGGAGACCGTCGAGCTGGTGCGCGCGGCCACCGGGTGGGACGCCACGCTGGAGGAGCTGCTGCAGGCCGGCGAGCGCAAGCTCGTGCTGATGCGCGCCTTCAACGCCCGCGAGGGCATCGGCAAGGCCGCCGACACGCTGCCGAAGAAGCTCTTCGAGCCGCTGGCGGGCAAGGGCCCCACCGCGGGCGTCGCGCTGACGGTGGAGGAATTCGAGCGCGCGCGCGAGGCGTACTACCGCCTCGCCGGCTTCGACCCCGCGACCGGGCATCCGACGAAGGAGAAGCTCGGCGCGCTCGGGCTCGAGTGGGCCACGGCGTGAGCCGCAAGATCCTGTTCGTCGGCGCCGGCGCCATCGGCAGCTACCTCGGCGCGTTCCTCTCGCGGGCAGGCCACGACGTCACGCTGGTCGACCCGTGGGCCGAGCAGGTCGAGACCATCCGGCAGAAGGGCATCGCCGTCACCGGGCCGCACGACCCGTTCGAGGCCCGGCCGACCGCCGTGCACCTGCACGAGGCCCAGCGGCTGCCGCGGGACTTCGATATCGCCTTCGTGGCCATGAAGGTCTACGACACGGCGTGGGCCACGCAGCTCGCCGTCCGTCATCTGAAGCCCGAGGGCTACGTCGTCGCCTCCGAGAACTGCTGGCCAGATCCGATCGTGGCGTCGGTGGTCGGCGCCGAGCGCGCGGTCGGCCTCGTCATGTCGAAGATCGGGGTGGCGCTCTGGACGCCGGGCACGGTGGAGCGCGGCATGGAGAAGGGCGCCGGGAAAGGTCACGACGTCTTCCGCGCGGGCGAGCACGACGGTCGCATCACGCCGCGCACGACCGCGCTGGCCGAGATGCTCTCCGTCGTGGACGGCGCGCTGGCCACCGACAACCTCTGGGGGGAGCGCTGGGCCAAGCTCTGCGCCAACGCCATGGGCAACCCCGTGCAGGCGATGTCGGGGCTGGGCTCGCTCGAGATCATGTCGAGCGAGGTCGGGCGCGCCATCACGATCCACCTGGCCGCCGAATCGGCACGCGTCGGCCTCGCGTGCGGCTACCGCGTCCCGAAGTTCAACGGCGCCGCCGCCGAGCAGTGGGCGGACGCGGGCCGGCGCGAGACCTGGGACGCGCTCGACCGCATGCTGACGCCGCAGTCGGCGAGCGGACGCAACTGGCGCGCGTCCATGGCGCAGGACGTCCACAAGGGTCGGCCCACCGAGATCGACTACATGAACGGCCACGTGGCGGCCGAGGGCCGCGCGCGCGGCGTGCCGACGCCGGTGTCCGCCGCCGTCGTCGACATGGTTCATGACGTCGAGCGCCGCGAGCGCAAGCCGGCGGCCGAGAACATCGCCCTGACGCTGCGACGCGCGGGCGTGTAGGGGTATACTCCCTCCTTGCCGACATCACCTGGCGACTGCTGCGTCGCGAGCAAGGAGAACAGGATATGGCTCAGCTGCGGATTCCGCTGGATGCGACCCGCTTCGGGAAGGGCATGACGTGGAAGGAGTACATGGCCCAGATGGGCGACACCCGGGCCCGCACCGAGGACAACTACAACCGGGCCACCCTCACCGACGAGGAGCGCAAGTTCTTCTCGGGCGTGACCGACGTGAAGCACATCCTCATGCTGGCCGAGAACTGGTGCGGTGACGTCCACCGGAACTCGCCGCTCGTCGCGCGCATCGCCGAGGCGATGCCGGGCGCCGAGCTGCGCGTCTTCTTCCGCGACCAGAACCTCGACCTGACCGACTGCTTCCTCAACAACGGCTTCCGCTCCATCCCCGTCGTCGTGTTCTTCGACAAGGACTGGAACGAGATCGGCCGCTGGATCGAGCGCTCGCATCCGGCGACGGCGAAGGCGGTGCACATCCGGGCCAAGACGCTCGACCTCGCCCCGAAGGACGACAAGGCCAAGCAGGACGCGGCCATGAACGAGTTCCGCGCCCAGGTGAACGCCGAGTACGCCGTGCCGGGCGTCCCGCTGTGGCGCGCGGCCGCGCAGGAGATCAAGGCGCTGCTCGAGACGCGCCTGGCCAAGAAGTAGGGCGCCGCGCGGGCATGGCACTCCTCGACGGGAAGGTCGCGGTCGTCACCGGCGGCGGCACCGGGATCGGGCGGGCCGTCTCGCTCGGCCTCGCCGCCGCGGGGGCGAGCGTCGTCGTCAACGACTACGGCGTGAGCGTCGACGGCCGCGACCCGTCCAGCGAGCCGGCCAACCAGGTGGTGAGCGAGATCCGGGCCCGCGGCGGCAAGGCCGTCGCGAGCCCGGAGAGCGTGGCCACCATGGCCGGCGGCCGGGCGGTGATCGAGCTGGCGCTCAAGGAGTTCGGCGACGTCAGCGTGCTGGTCTGCTGCGCCGGCATTCTCCGCGAGCGGATGATCTTCAACATGACCGAGGAGGAGTGGGACGCGGTCATCGCGGTCCATCTGAAGGGGCACTTCACCGTCATGCAGCCGGCGACCGCCCACATGCGGCAGAAGAAGGCCGGCTCCATCGTCACGTTCACCTCCACGGCAGGCCTGGAGGGCAGCCCCGGCCAGCCGAACTATGCCGCGGCCAAGGAAGGGATCGTCGGGCTCACGCGCTCGACGGCGCTGGCCATGGCGCGCTATGGCGTCCGCTGCAACGCCATCTCGCCCACGGCCGACACGCGGATGACGCAGCGCCTGCCCGGCGAGCGCCGCGCCCTGGCGACGGCGACGCCGCCCGACGCGATCGCCCCCGTGGTCGCCTTCCTGGCCAGCGACCGCGCCGCGCACATCACCGGACAGGTCATCGGCGTGCGCGGCACCGAGGTGACGGTGTACTCCCACCCGGCGCCGCTGCGGACCGTGACCGGCACCTCGCCGTGGACGCCCGAGGCGCTCGCCGACACCTGGGACCGCACGCTCGGCCAGGACCGGCTGCGCCGGCTCGACACGATGAAGATCGCGTGGCCGCCGGCCCCGCCGGAGGCGCGATGACGTACCCGTGCCTGCTCCACGAGATCAAGGACGGCGTGGCCACGCTGACGCTGAACCGGCCCGAGCGGATGAACGCGCTCGGGGGCACGCTCCGCGAGGATCTGCTGGACGCCTTCACGCGCACGGCCGCCGATCCGGATGTCCGCGTGATCGTCGTCACCGGCAGCGGCAGGGCCTTCTGCGCCGGCGGCGACGTCAAGGCGATGAACGAGGCGAAGGAGGCCGGGCGGGAGCGGCCGCTGCTGGACCGGATCGCGCCGTCGCGCGACCGCACGCTGCTCGCCATGCGGGACGCGCCGCAGCCCATCATCGCCGCCGTCAACGGCGCCGCCGCCGGCGCCGGCATGAACCTGGCGCTCGGCTGCGACATCCGCCTGGCGTCCACGACGGCGAAGTTCTCGCAGGCCTTCGTCAAGCGCGGCCTCCATCCGGACTGGGGCGGCACCTACTTCCTCCCGCGCGTGGTCGGCATGGCGAAGGCCGCGGAGCTGATCTTCACCGGGGACGTGATCGACGCCGCCGAGGCGCTGCGACTCGGGCTCGTGAGCCGCGTGGTCGAGCCCGAGGAGCTGATGCCGGCCGCGCTCGAGCTGGCCCGGAAGATCGCGGCCGGTCCGCCCGTGGCGATCCGCCTCGCCAAGCGTGCCCTCTACCGAAATGCCGAGAGCGACCTGCGCTCGGCCCTGGAGTTCGAAACCTTTGCCCAGAACGCCTGCTTCGAGACGGAGGACGCCCGCGAGGGCATCCGCGCCTTCGTCGACAAGCGGGCGCCCGTCTTCCGAGGACGATGAACTCAAACACAACCGCACTGCCACTCGCGCGCTTCACCGTGATCGACCTGACCCGCGCCCGCTCGGGCCCCACCGCCGTGCGGCAGCTGGCCGAGATGGGCGCCAACGTCATCCAGGTCGCCGCCCGCAGCGACGACGGCAACGACTTCGCGCACGACGGGTTCGACTACCAGAACCTGCACCGCAACAAGCGCGCGATCAGCCTGGACCTCAAGAAGCCCAAGGGGGTCGAGATCCTCAAGAAGCTCGTGGCCAGGGCCGACGTGCTCGTCGAGAACTTCCGACCCGACGTCAAGCACCGGCTCGGCATCGACTACGACACGCTGAGCGCGATCAACCCGCGCCTCGTCTACGCGAGCATCTCCGGCTTCGGCCAGAGCGGTCCCTACCGCGACCGCCCCGGCTACGACCAGATCGCCCAGGGGATGGGCGGCCTGATGTCGATCACGGGACTGCCGGGCCAGGGCCCCGTGCGGGTCGGCATTCCGGTCGCCGATCTGACGGCCGGGCTCTTCCTCTCGCACGGCATCCTCGTCGCGCTCCTGGAGCGCGAGCAGTCGGGGCGCGGTCAGTGGGTGCACACCTCGCTGCTCGAGGCCATGGTGCGCATGCTCGACTTCCAGGCCTCCCGCTGGACCATCGGCAAGGAGATCCCGCCGCAGGCGGGCAACGACCACCCGACCGGCATCCCGACCGGCGTCTTCCGGACGGCGGACGGGCACATGAACATCGCGGCCTCCGGGCAGGCGATGTACCGTCGCCTCTGCGAGGCGCTCGGGACGCCGCAGCTCATCGACGATCTTCGGTTCAAGACGCCGCCGGACCGCTCGAAGAACCGCGCGGCGCTCACCGAGGAGCTGGAGAAGGCCACGCGCACGAAGACGAGCGCGCACTGGGTCGAGGTGCTGAACAAGGCGGGCGTGCCGTGCGGCCCGATCCTCAACGTGAAGGAAGTTTTCGAGGACCCGCACGTCCAGCACCTGAAGCTGGCCACGAAGGTCCGCCATCCGCGTCTGGGAGACCTCGAGGTGCAGAATCTCCCGGTGACGCTCTCGCGCACGCCGGGCGCGGTGCGGACGGCGGCGCCGGACGTCGGGCAGCACACGGACGAGATCCTGGGCGAGCTGGGCTACTCCAAGGAGGAGATCGCGGCGATCCGCCGGGACGGCGTCGTCTGAGCGTGGACCTCCTTCGCCCGCTTCCCTCGCCGCTGACGCCGGAGGCCAGGCCGTACTGGGACGGCGCGCGCGAGGGCCGGCTCATGATTCCGCGGTGCCGCGCCTGCGGCAAGGCCTTCATGCATCCGCGCGTGCTGTGCCCGTTCTGCGCCTCCCGGGACATCGAGTGGATCCGCGCCAGCGGCCGCGGCCGGCTGCACTCGTTCGAGATCGCCCACCAGATCCTGAACAAGGCCTTCAGGGTGAAGACCCCCGTCGTGCTGGCGCTGGTCGAGCTGGACGAGGGGCCCCGGCTGCTCACGAACCTCGTGAACGTGGCGCCCGATCCGGCGAAGATCCGCTGCGACATGCCGGTGGAGGTCGTCTTCGAGAAGCAGACGGAGGAGATCACCCTGCCGATGTTCCAGCCGGTGGCGCGATGAAGGAGCTGTCCAACGCGGCGTGCATCGTGGGCGTCGACGAGAGCGACGAGATCGGGACCCTTCCTGGCAAGAGCCAGCTGACGCTCCACGTCGAGGCCATCCACAACGCCGTGCGCGACGCCGGGCTGCGCGTCGGGGACATCGACGGCGTGTTCACCGCCGGCCAGCACTCCCCGGCCACCATCGCGGAGGCGATCGGCGTCCGGCCGCGCTACGTCGACGGCACCACGGTGGGCGGGTGCTCGTTCATCATCATGGTGGGCCACGCGATGCTGGCGCTCCACCACGGGCTCTGCGACGTGGCGGTCATCTCGCACGGCGAGTCGGGACGCTCGGGCGTCGGCGTCTCGCCCCGGCGCGACCTCGCCATCCCCGGGCAGTTCGAGATGCCCTACGGGTTCGGCGGCGCGCCCACCTACTTCGGCCTCATCACCACGCGCCACATGCACGAGTACGGCACGACGCTCGAGCAGTGGGCGCAGGTCGCCGTGTCCACCCGCCGGTGGGCGATGCTCAACCCCAAGGCCAAGCACCGCGAGCCGCTCACGATCCAGGACGTCCTCAGCTCGCGGCCGGTGGTGTGGCCGTTCAACATCCTGAACATCTGCCTCGTCACCGACGCCGGCGGCGCCGTGGTGATGACGCGCCCCGACCGCGCACGGGACTGCGCGAAGACCCCGGTCTGGGTCCGCGGCGCCGGCGAGGGCGCCGAGCACGTCTCGCTGACCCAGATGCGAAACCTCACCTTCAGCGAGGCGACGCGCCTCTCCGGCGAGAAGGCGTTCGCGATGGCCGGTGTCCGCGCGACGGACTTCGACCACGTCATGCTCTACGACGCCTTCACCTCCGGCCCGCCGCTCATGCTGGAGTCGCTCGGCATCGCCAAGCGGGGCGAGGGGGTCCACTTCTTCGAGGAGGGCCGCTCGACGCCGGGCGGGCGGCTGCCGATCAACACCAACGGCGGCGGGCTGTCGTACACGCACAGCGGGATGTACGGCATCTTCCCGATCATCGAGTCGGTGCGGCAGCTCCGCGGGGAGTGCGGGCCGAGGCAGGTCCCCGACGCGCGGCTGTCGCTGGTCAACGGCATGGGCGGGATGCTCTCCGCGGCCGGCACGCTCGTGCTGGCGAACACCCGGTGACGCCGGGCGTGAAGGAGGCGTGATGGAGCTCGAGGGACAGGTCGCGATCGTCACCGGCGGCGGCCGTGGCATCGGCCGCGCCACCGCGCTCGAGCTGGCGCGCCTCGGCGCCGACGTCGTCGTCGCCGAGCTGGACAAGGCGGGCGCCGAGCGGACGGCCGCCGAGGTGAGCGCGCTCGGCCGGCGCGCGCTCGCCATCGGGACCGACGTCACCCGCCGCGGCGACCTCTCGGCGATGGTGCAGCGGACGACGGCGGAGCTCGGGCGGATCGACGTCCTCGTCAACAATGCGGGCATCTACCGCGCCGCCGCGCCGCTCGACGTCACGGAGGAGCACTGGGACGCCATCATGACCATCAACGCCAAGGCCGTCTTCTTCGCCAGCCAGGCGGTGCTGCCGGTGATGATCGCCCAGAAGCGCGGCGCCATCGTGAACCTCGCCTCGATGGCGGGCAAGATCGGGAGCAAGACCAACCTGCCCTACAACGCCAGCAAGGCGGCCGTGATCAGCATGACGAAGAGCCTGGCGCTCGCCCACGCCGCCGACGGCATCCGCGTGAACTGCGTCTGCCCCGGCTTCGTGGAGACGGACATGTGGACCATGGTGTCCCGCGACCAGGGCGCGCTGCTCGGCATGTCGGCGGAGGAGTTCACGCGGCAGCGGCGCGCGCAGGTCCCGCTCGGGCGCATGGAGCGGCCGGAGGACGTGGCCGCCGTCATCGGCTTTCTCGCCTCGCCGCGCGCCGGCTACATGACGGGCCAGGCGCTGAGCGTCGACGGCGGCCTGGTGATGCACGGATGAAGATCGATCTCGGCATGTTCAGCATGCCGTTCCATCACCCGAGCCGCGACTATGCGACGATCCTCGAGGAGGACCGCGAGGCGGTCGTCCTGGCCGACCGGCTCGGCTTCACCGAGGCGTACATCGGCGAGCACTTCTCGTCGTGGAGCGAGCGCATCACCTCGCCCCTGATCTTCCTCGCGAGCGTGATCGATCGCACGAAGCGGATCAAGCTCGGCACCGGCGTGATCAATCTCCCCCAGATGCACCCGGCCACGGTGGCCGCCTACGCCGCCATGTTCGACCAGCTCTGCCGCGGCCGCTTCATCATGGGCATCGGTCCCGGCGGTCTCATCAGCGACTTCGAGCTGTTCGACGTCGGCCAGGCGGAGCTGCGCCCGCAGATGATGCTGGAGTCCATCGACACGATCTTGAAGCTGTGGTCGCAGGATCCGCCGTACCGGATCGACGGGCGCTTCTGGAAGATCTCGCTGGAGAAGGCGATCTGGCCCGACTTCAAGGTCGGCTACGTCCCGCGGCCGTTCCAGCAGCCGCACCCGCCGATCGCCATCTCCATCCTCACGCCGAGCTCGAGCAGCGCGCGGACGGCCGGCGAGCGCGGCTGGATCCCCGTCTCGGGCAACTTCTTCCACCGCCGGTATCTCAAGTCCCACTGGGAGAAGTATTTCGAGGGCTGCGAGGCGGCGGGCCGGCGCCCCGATCCGGCGGTGTGGCGCGTGTCGCGCAGCGTGCTCGTGACGGAGACCGACGCCGAGGCGGAGGACTACCTCGCCCGGCCGGACAGCGGGCTGTCCTTCTACTACTCGTTCTTCATCCACAGCTTCAGCAAGGCGCGGCAGGCGCTGTTCATGCTGAAGCCGGACCTCGCCATGCCGGACGACGCCGTCACCGTCGACACGGTCAAGCGGGCGCTGATGATCGCCGGGAGCCCGCGGCGGGTCACGGAGCAGCTGGTGGCGCTGCGCGAGGAGATCGGGCCGTTCGGCACGCTCCTCATGGCCGGCCACGACTGGGACCAGCCGAAGCTCTGGCGGCGCTCCATGGAACTGCTCGCCACCGACGTGATGCCGAGGCTCAACGCCGCCGGCTGAGCCGCCGGCGGGCCGTCGGGCCCCCCACGGCCCCGCGCGAGGTCGAGGAGCGCCACGGTTCACCCGGGGCGCGACGAGCGCTGGGGGGCATGGGGGGGCCATGTCGGGGCCCCCAGAACCCCGCGCGAGGTCGAGAAGCGCCACGGTTCACCCGGGGCGCGACGAGCGCTGGGGGGCATGGGGGGCCATGTCGGGGCCCCCCATCTCAAATATCCCGCTCGAAGCGGTACTCGCGGGAGTCGTTGACGTCGCCCTCCACCGTGCGCTCGCCGAGCTGCTCGAAGCCGAGCCGCCGGTAGAGCCGGTGCGACTGCTCGAACCGCGTGTCCGACCAGAGCACCAGCCGGCGGACGCCCTGCTCGCGCGCCCAGTCGAGCACCGTCTCCACGAGCGCGCGGCCGATGCCGCGCCCCCGCAGCGCCGAGTCCAGGTAGAGGCGATGGAGCTCCGCCGTGCGGTCGTCGAGACGCTCGACGCCGACCGAGCCGAGCACGCGCGTATCCTCGCGCACGACCCAGAAGGCGCCGCGCGGCGGCGTGTAGTGGGCGTTGAAGCGCAGGAGGTCGGGCACCTCGAAGGCCGGCATGAGGAGCAGCCCGTACTCGGCGAAGACCCGGCCGATCAGCAGCATCACGGCCGGCACGTCGGCGGCCGTGGCCGGTGTCGGCACCATCACACGGCCACGAGCCGCGCGAGAGCCACGTCGCGCGCGCTAACGCCAGGGCCCCTTGCGGACCTCCGCGTCGTGCTCGCCGATCCGGGGCGGCGGCCGGCGGATGGCCGGGCGGACGCCGTCGAACGACAGCGGCAGGCCGATGAGCGTGTAGGTCTCGCCCGGCACCGTCTGCACGATGCCGAGCGCCTCGGCCTGGGGCGTGGCGGCGGCGTCGGGCAGCGTGTTGATCACCGCGCACGGCACGCCCGCCGCCTCGAGGCGGTCGATCCACTCGCCCTTGCTCGCCGTCCGGAAGATGGCCGCGATCTCCGCCAGCAGCGTCGGCTTGTTCTCGACGCGCGCGGCGTTGGTCGCGTACTTCGGATCCGCCGCCCATTCGGGCCGGCCCAGCACCCTGGCCAGCTTGGCGAACAGCCGGTCGTTGCCGGCGGCGATGATGATGGGACCGGTCGTCGTCTCGAAGCTCTCGAACGGCACGACGCGATGGCTGCCCGTCCGGTGCCGCTCGGGGACGACGCCGGAGGTGCTGTACGAGGCGTAGTGCCCCTTGAGCCAGGCGAGGCCGGTCTCGTACAGCGAGGCATCCACGACGCAGCCGCGGCCGGTCGCCGCGCGGCGCACCAGCGCGGCCAGCACGCCCACGGCGGCCCACAGCCCGGTGCCGTAGTCCAGGATCGAGGTGCCGACGCGCGTGGGCGGGCCGCCCTCGTCGCCGTTCATCATCATGAGCCCGGAGAAGGCCTGCAGCAGCGGCTCGTAGCCGGGCCGGAGCCGCATCGGTCCGGTGCTCCCGAAGGCCCACACCGAGCAGTAGACGAGGCGCGGGAACCGCCGCGTCAGCGCATCGGCGCCGAGGCCCAGCTCGTCGATGGCGCCGGGACGCAGGTTCTGGACGACGACGTCGGCCTCGCCGACCAGCGCGGTGAGCCAGGCGACCGCCTCGGGGTCCTTGAGGTCGACGGTGATCGAGCGCTTGTTGGCGTTGACGGCGAGGAAGCCCGGCGACGTGTCCTTCCAGAACGGCGGCCCCCAGCGCCGCGCGTCGTCGCCCTCCGGCCGCTCGACCTTCACGACGTCGGCGCCGAGGTGCGCGAGCACCTCGCCCGCCATCGGCCCCGCCAGCGCCTGCCCGATCTCGACGACGCGGATGCCGTCCAGCATCAGCGGAACAGCGAGCGTGCGATGACCATGCGATGCACCTCCGACGGTCCCTCGCCGATGCGCCGCACGCGGGCCTCCCGGTACCAGCGCTCCAGCGGGAACTCCTTCGACACGCCATAGCCGCCGTGGATCTGCACGGCGGCGTCGATCACGCGGCCGAGCACCTCGCTCGAGTAGAGCTTGGCGATCGACGCCTCCACGCGCGCGTCCTCCCCCCGGTCGGCCTTCCAGGCGCCCTCCCAGATGAGCCACCGGCAGGCGCGAATCTCCACCTCGGCGTCGGCCAGCATCCACTGGATGGCCTGGCGCTGGCTCAGCGGCGCGCCGAACGTCGAGCGCTGCTTCGCGTGCTCGATGGCCATGCGGTGGGCGGCCACCGCGACGCCGAGATTGCAGGCCGAGTACGGGAACCGGTTCTTGACGAGGAGGTCGAACGCGAGCTCGAGCCCCTGCCCCTCGGCGCCCACCAGGTTCTCGGCGGGGATCTCGCAGTCCTCGAAGAGGACGTCGTTCGGGATCGAGGAGGTGCGGATGGTGCGGATGTTCCGGGCCGTGAAGCCCGGCGTGCCGGGCTCGAGGATGAAGCACGAGATGCC
Organism: Candidatus Methylomirabilota bacterium; assembly: GCA_036276335.1. Lineage (GTDB taxonomy): Bacteria > Methylomirabilota > Methylomirabilia > Rokubacteriales > CSP1-6 > AR12. The sequence continues at coordinate 12,116 of DASUPA010000460.1, forward strand.
GGCTCGGCCCTTCTCCTTGCTCGTCCGCGCGAAGACGATGCCCCACTTCGCGTTGTGGGCGTTGGAGATGAAGACCTTGCGGCCGTTCAGCACCCAGCGGTCGCCGCGCCGTTCGGCGCGCGTCTGGATGGCGCCGGCGGGGTCGGAGCCGCCGGAGGGCTCGGTGATCGCGAAGAACGTGCGCCAGCCCTCGCGCACGGTCGGCACCGCGTACTTCGCGATCTGCTCCTTGCTGCCCGCCCAGATCGCCGGCGGCGGGTACCGCCCGAACACGCCGCAGCCCGGCGCGTAGAGCCCCATGCGGTGCTGCGACATCTCCTCGAGGATCACCGACATGCTGAAGGTGTCGAGCCCGCCGCCGCCGTGCTGCTCCGGCGCGCCGAGCGCCCAGAGGCCGGCGGCCTTCGTCTTGGCGGCCAGGCGCTCGAAGTCCTCGTCCGGAATTCCCGGCGCGTCGGGATCCAGCCGCTGCTCGAGCGGGATGATCTCCTCGCGGATGAAGCGTCGCACCTGATCACACAGGATCCGCAGCTCCTCGGGCAGGGTGAAGCCGGGGAAACTCGTCATCGGGCGGGATGATACCATCGGCGCCATGCCGGACGAGATCCTCACCGCCGTCGGCGACGGCGTGGCCACCGTGACGCTCAACCGCCCGGACAAGCGCAACGCCATGAACGCCGCCATGCTCGCCGGGCTCCGCGGCGCCTTCGACGAGCTCGACGCGCGCCGCGACGTGCGCGTCGTCGTGGTGCGCGGCGCCGGCCCCGCCTTCTGCAGCGGGATGGACCTGCGCGAGATGGAGGCGCAGCGCGGCGCCCTCGGCGACCCCGACCAGGGCGTCGTCGCCGTCCTCCGGCGCATCGAGGCCTCGCGCCACCCGACCATCGCCCTCGTCCACGGCGACGCCATCGCCGGGGGCTGCGAGCTGGCCCTCCACTGCGATCTCCGCGTGGCGGCGGACGGCGCGCGGTTCGGCATGCCGCTCGCACGGATCGGGCTCGTGGTCCCGTTCCCGCTGACGCAGAAGCTCGTGGAGATCCTCGGCGCCGCCGCCACGCGCCACCTGCTCTTCACCGGCCGCCTCGTCGACGCCGCGCGCGCGCGGGAGCTCGGCATGGTGCACGACGTCGTGCCGGTGGCGGAGGTGGAGAAGGCGGCCTACGCGCTGGCCCGCGCGATCGCCGACAACGCGCCGCTGTCGCTGGCGGGCATCAAGGCCACCATCCAGCACACGCTGTCGGCGCGGGCGGAGATCCCGCACGCCGACCTGGACGCGCTGACCCAGGCCGCGCGGCAGAGCGCCGACGCCAGCGAGGGCCGCCGCGCCATGCTCGAGAAGCGCAAGCCGAACTTCCGGGGAGAGTGACCATGCGTGTGCTGGTGACAGGGGCGGCGAGCGGCATCGGGAGAGCGGCGTGCCTGCGGCTCGCACGGGACGCGGCCGGGCGCGGCGGAGCGAGCATCGCCGCCGTCGACATCGCGCCGTCGGCGGCGCTGGACGCGCTGCGCGGCGACCTGGAGAAGCTCGGCGCCCGGGTGCTGCTGACCCACGCGGACATGGGGAGCGTGGACGGGCCGGCCCGCGCGGTCGGCGAGGCGACGGCGCGCTTCGGCGGGCTGGACGGTCTCGTGAGCAACGCCGGCGTCAACCGGCCCGGCCCGCTCGTCGACTACGCGGTGGAGGACTGGGACTGGCTCTTCGCGGTCAACACGCGCGCCACGTGGCTGCTCGCGAAGGCCGCGTTCCCCGCGCTCAAGGCCGCGCGCGGCGCCATCGTCTCCGTCTGCTCGATGTCGGGGAGCTTCGCCCACGCCGGGCTCGGCGCCTACGGACCGAGCAAGGCGGCGGCGATCATGCTGGTGAAGGTGCTGGCGCAGGAGCTCGGGCCGCAGGGCATCCGGGTCAACGGCGTGTCGCCTGGCATGGTCCGCACGGGCATGACCGAGAAGGTCTACCAGGACGCCGCCATCGCCGCCGCGCGCGACGCGCTGGTGCCGCTCGGCCGGGTCGCCACCCCGGACGACATGGCGAACGCCATCGCCTATCTCTTGAGTCCCGACGCGCGCTACGTCAACGGCCACGATCTCGTCGTCGACGGCGGCATCACCGGCAACTTCCTCGGCCGACTCCCGGGGCTCCAGCAGATACCGCGCGGCTGAGCGTGGGAGCATTCCACCGCTCCCGTGTAGGATAATCGCGTCGCAAGGAGGCCCTATGCGCTACACGAGGATCTCAGCGGACTGCCACCTGGACCTGCCCTGGATGCCGCCGGACCTGTTCACCTCCAACGCCACGCCGGCCATGAAGGACCGCATGCCGTACGTCGCGGAGGGCCCCGACGGGCCGTACTGGACGTGCAAGAACGGGACGTCCTTCGGCGTCGTCAACGGCGTCGGGCCGGCCGGGCACAAGTACGTCCCGGGATCGCACCACCGGGTCGACGTGATGGCGGCAACGGGCCTCTACGCGGACGGGCAGAAGGGCGTCCGGCGCGTCTCGGATCCGGTGCTCCGCGCGAAGGACATGGACCGCGACGGGGTCCAGGCCGAGGTGATGTACGGGATCCTGGGCGCGGCGACCCGGCTCAACGACCACGAGGCGGCCAGCGAGATGTTCCGGATCTACAACGACTGGCTCGTCGACTTCTGCCGCCACGACCCCGATCGCTTCATCGGGCTGGCGTGCCTGCCGTACGGCGACATCGACGCCGCCGTGAAGGAGATCCATCGCGTCGCCAAGCTGGGGCTGCGCGGCATGGAGCTGTCGTGCTCCTGGGACATGGAGCCGATGTGGCATCCGGTGTGGGAGCCGCTGTGGAAAGCGGTCAACGAGGTGAGCCTGCCCCTGCACTTCCACACGTTCCCGGCGCTGCCGCCCGGCGTGCTGGAGCAGCAGAAAGGCCTCACGCGGCGCGCGGCCTTCTTCACCGTCGTCTCCGCGTTCCAGATGAACCTCGTGAACCTCATCGCCGCCATCATCGGCGCAGCCGTGCTGGAGCGCTATCCGAACGTCCGCATCGCCCTCGGCGAGAGCGGCATCGGCTGGCTGCCCTACGCGCTGGACCGGATGGACTTCGAGTGGGAGGACCGCTTTCAGGACCTCGGGCTCAAGATGCGGCCGAGCGACTACTGGCGCCGGCAGTGCAAGGCGACGTTCCAGTTCGACCGCATCGGCACCAAGCTCATCGACGACATGGGCGTGGAGACGCTGATGTGGGGCTCGGACTACCCGCACGGCGACGGCGTGTGGCCGGAGTCGTCGAAGTACATCGCCGAGCAGTTCGGGCACCTGCCGGCGGACGTCACGCACAAGATCACCTGCGAGAACGCCGGCCGCTTCTACGGGCTGATCACCTAGGGCGCTGGCGGCCCGCGCCGCGCTGCGCGCGGTCGGCCGCGGGTCCACCGTTCATCGATCGCGACGCCGCGGGCGCGCGGCGCGGCTCGACGCGCGGCCCGCGTCCCGGCGCGATGCGATCGGCCGCCGCGCGCGGCGGCCGCCCGGCCCCCGACCGGATCTCGGGTCGCGACCGTTCCGCCGGCGCCGGCAGCTGCCGCCGCGGGAGCTCCACGCGCGGCTGGGCTTCCGGCCTGGGCTGCTCCACGCGCGGCCGCACCTCCGGACGCGGGGCGTCCAGCCTCGGTCGCGGCTCCGGACGCCCATCCTCCCGCGGGCGACCGTCCGGACGCGGCGCCCCCGCCCGCGGCGAGGTGTCCGGACGCGGCGCCTCGACACGAGGCCGCGGCTCGGGGCGTGGCGACACGGAGTCCGTCGAGCTCCCGCGCCGCGGCGACTCCACGCGCGGCCGCGGGTCGGGCCGCGATGGCGGCTCCACGCGCCGCGGCTCGGGCGCGAGGTCTGCGGCCGGCGGCCCGGCGCGGCGCGGCTCCGGACGGGGCGCCGCCGACGGCACGGCGTCGCGGGTGGCCCGCGGGGTGGGCCGCCGCGCCCGAGCGCTCGGCTCGGCGCCGCGCGCGGGCCCGGCCACCTCGCGCAGCGGGCCGCGCACGGGCTCGAGGCGGCGGGTGTCGATCTCGGTCACGCGGGAGTCCTGCACGCGCGCGCGCCCGAAGCGGTCGGGGCGGACGGCGACGACGGCGCGGTGCACGTCGGCGTTCCGGTAGCGGCGGATGTCGTGCGCGTGCACGACGGTCGTCCGGTGGACGACGACGTTGTTGACGATGCGCGGGCCACCCCAGCCATGCCACGTGGGCCGCCCGACGAACCCCGGGCGCCCCCACCACGGCACGAGCGGCTCGCCCCAGCCGAGCGCCACCCAGCTGACGAACGGCGCCCCGACGCTGATCCGCACGCCGGGAGCGCTGAAAAAGGCGACCAGCGCGGGCGCGTACACCGGACGCGCGACGACGGGACCGGGCGCCCACGCCCAGAGCCCCTCGAGATGAACCCAGCGTCCGTAGTGATACGGCGCCCAGCCCCACACGGCCGCGTCGACCCAGGTCCAGCCGTAGCGCGGATCCCAGGCCCATCGGCCGGTGGTGTACGGCGCCCAGCCGGCCGGCGCGCCGCGCGGG
>DASUPA010000461.1:0-5885 GCA_036276335.1 Candidatus Methylomirabilota bacterium
CCGCATGCACAACCCGACGCGGCGCGACACCGTCGAGGTCCACGTCTACGGCCGGGATCTCGTGAACTTGCGCCGCAAGACCTGGTCCGACGACGGCACCGAGTCCGCGCTGATCACCCCCAGGCACCTCGATTGTTAGATCGGGGGGCCCCGAGATGGCCCCCCGATCCCCCCAACCTTCGGTGCGTCCCGGCAAAGCCGGGGCGCACCTCTATCTCGGCTCTTTCGAGCTCGCCGGCGTAAGTCCGCCCCGCTGAATCACGCGGCGGCGCGGAGGTTCGTCAGGCGGGGGAGGATGTCGCGCTCGTAGAATTTCAGGAAGCCCTGCTGGTCGGGGCCGACCTGGTGCACGCAGATGTGGTCGTAGCCGGCGTTCGCGTACTTTGTCAGCGCCTCGACGTGGCGGTCGGCGTCGGGGCCGCAGATGATCGTCTCGGCGACCGCGTCCTCGGTGACCAGCGTCGCGACGTCCTCGAAGTGCTTCGGCAGCGGCAGCTCCCAGGACAGCGAGCTCTCCATGGCCGCCGTCGGCCACCACTCGTGCGCGGTGCGCCGCGCGCTCCGCTCGTCGGCGGCCCAGCACACCGTCAGCTCGCCGATCTTCGGCTTGCCGCGGCCGCCCGCCTCGTCGAACCTGGCGAGCATCGCCCTGTCGGGCGAGGTGCTGATGAGCCCGTCGCCCAGCCGGGCCGCCAGCTCGGCGCTCTTCGGGCCGCCGGCGGCGATCACGAGGGGCGGGGGGCTCTGCGGCAGCGTGTAGAGACGCGCGTTCTCGACGGTGTAGTGCCGTCCGTGGTGGGACTGGTTGCCGCCGCGCCACAGGAGGCGGATGATCTCGATGGCCTCCTGCAGGCGCTCCTGGCGCACCTCGGTCTCGGGCCAGCCCTGCCCCACGACGTGCTCGTTGAGGTTCTCGCCGGTGCCGACCCCGAAGAAGAACCGTCCCTCGAGCATGGCCGCGGCGGTCGCCGCCGCGTGAGCGGCCACCGCCGGATGCATGCGCACCGTCGGGCACGTCACGCCGGTGCCGACGCGCAGGCGCTTCGTGGCGTGCGCGATGCCGCCGATCACGCACCACACGAACGGGCTCTGCCCCTGCCTGTCGATCCAGGGATGGTAGTGGTCGGAGATCAGACCGAAGCCGAACCCCGCGTCCTCGGCCATCGCCGCGTAGCGGACCAGGTCGTTGGGACGATGCTCCTCGCTCGAGATCTTGTAGCCGATCTGCACCATGGCGGCCCTCCGCCCACCGACCGTTGCAAGGGCGTCGCCACCGACGTCAGGCGTCGGGGACGCGGAGCCGCCACCAGGCGAGCACGGCGCCGAGGCCGACGAGCGCGAACAGCCCGGCGACCCGGAACGCCACCGGCACGCCCCAGTGCTCGGAGATGCTGCCCACGCCGAAGGCGCCGAACGGAAAGACGCCTCCGTAGATGAAGGTGTGGAGGCTCATGATGCGGCCGCGGAGCTCGTCGGGCGCGGCGAGCTGGAGCGCCACGTTGCAGCCGGTCACGACGATCACCGAGACCCAGCCCAGCGCGAACAGCGCCACGGCCGCCACCACGAAGTCGTCCACCGTCGACATCAGCAGCAGCCCGGCGCCGGAGAGGAACCCCGTCGCGAACAGCAGGCGCAGCGAGGGCGCGGGCAGCGCGCCGAGCGTCAGCGCGCCGCCGATGGCCCCGACGCCGACGGAGGCCATCAGCAGGCCGAAGCCCTCCGGGCCTCGCCGGAGCACGTTGCGCGCGAAGAGCGGGACGTAGATGGAGAAGTTGAAGACCGTGATGCTGATGACGAACAGCAGCGCGAGCACCAGCATGATCCGCGGCGTCCGGCGCGCGTAGCGGAGCCCGGCGCGGATCTCCTCCAGGATGCTCGTGCCGCCGCGCGGCAGCGGCGTCCCCCGCGCGCGGACGAGCAGCAGCGTGCCGATGACCACGACGAACGCCGCGCCGTTGATGAAGTAGGCGGGCGCGACGCCCGCACGCGCGAGGAGCAGGCCGCCCACGGCCGGCCCGATGATCCGCGCCAGGTTGAACGCGGCCGAGTTCAGGGCCACGGCGTTGCCCACGTCGGCGCGGCCGACGAGCTCCACGACGAAGGACTGGCGCGCCGGGAGGTCGAGCGTGTTCGCGACGCCCCACACCACCGCCAGCACGCAGACGTGCCAGTAGGCCACGTGGCCGGTCCAGATGAGCACCGCGAGCGTCAGCGTCTGGCACGCGAGCAGGGACTGCGTGAGCACCAGCAGCCGCCGCTTCGGCAGGCGATCGGCGACGGCGCCGCCCACGATCGCGAAGAGCAGGATCGGCGTGAAGGTCAGGCTGCCGACGAGGCCGAGGCGCAGCGGCGAGTTCGTGAGCGAGAGGACCAGCCACGCCTGGGCCACCTGCTGCATCCAGGCGCCCACGAGGGCGACGGCCTGGCCGGCGAAGAAGACGCGGTAGTCGCGATGGTTGAGCGCCCGGAGGCCGGAGGGAAGGATCATCGCCCGCGTTCCCTCGCGAGGATAACGCGGGCGATGACCCGGGCGAGCCTACTTCGGCTGCGGCGTGAGGCGCAGGTACGGCTTGAGCGCCCGCCAGCCCTGCGGGAACTTGCCCTTCGCCTCCTCGTCGGAGACGGCGGGAACGATGATGACGTCCTCGCCCTGCTTCCAGTTGACCGGCGTGGCCACGCGGTGGGCGTCGGTGAGCTGGAGCGAGTCGATGACGCGGAGGATCTCGTCGAAGTTCCGGCCGGTGGTCTGCGGATAGGTGATCATCAGGCGGATCTTCTTCTTGGGATCGATGACGAACACCGTGCGGACCGTGTACACCTCGTCGTGCGCGGGGTGCATCATGCCGTAGAGCCCGGCCACCTTCTTCTCGGGGTCGGCGATGATCGGGAAGTTCGGCGCCTGGCCCTGCGTCTCCTTGATGTCCTGGGCCCACTTGGCGTGCGAGTCCACGGGGTCGATCGAGAGCCCGATCGCCTTCACCTTGCGCCGGTCGAACTCGGGCTTCAGCCGGGCGACGTACCCGAGCTCCGTCGTGCACACCGGCGTGAAGTCGCGCGGATGCGAGAAGAGAATGGCCCACGAGTCGCCGATCCACTCGTGGAACTTGATCGGACCGGCCGTCGTCTCGGCGGTGAAGTCCGGGGCGGTGTCTCCGAGTCTCAGTGCCATGGTGCGCTCCTTTCTCAGGCCGCCGGTCGGGCGGCCGCGCCGCCCGCCACGCGGACGATGTAGTCGGCGAACGCCGGGAACGGGTCGAAGCCCAGGACCCGCGGGGCGTCGCCGACGAAGTTGGACGTGGCGTTCAGATCATAGAAGTACGGGAGACCGTCGCGCGCGCTCACGAGGTACTCCACCCCTCCGACGTCGATCGACGCGGCGCGCGTGAGCGCGATCGCCTGCTCCACCACGTCGTCCGGGGCATGATACCGCGTCACCTCGAGCCCCGGGACGGCATCTGCGGGGCAGGCGCCGGCCGCGGCGGGAGGCGACGGCGCCTGGCACAGGTCGGCCGGGCACAGGTTGAAGTCGGTCGCGCGCTTGACGATGCGGATCGCGTAGAGGGCGCGCCCGTCGAGCACCTCCACGCGGACGATGGCGCCGTCGCGCGGCTCGAGATACTCCTGGAGCAGCGCGACGCCGTCCGGGCCGAAGTCGAGATCGGCCGCGCGCGCCTCGAGCGCCTCACGATCGTCGAACCGCTCGATGAGCGCGCCGGAGCCGCCCACGTTCGGCTTCACGAGCACCGGGAAGCGCAGGCCGTCCGCCGCCTTGCGCAGCGGCTCCGCATGGTTGACGACGACCGTACGCGGATAGCGGACGCCGAGGCGCTCGAAGAGCGCCACCTGCAGCGCCTTGGACTTCTCGAACCGGTACGCGGCCACCGGGTTGACGACCGGCACGCCCAGCGCCGCATGGTGGTCGAGCAGCGCCTCCGTGTAGAACAGCACGCTGCCGTGCCCGCGGCGGTGCGAGGACGGGCTCGAGCGGTTCACCAGCACGTCGTAACGGCGCCCGCGGTCGCGGGGATCGAACCCGTGCCGCGAGTGATCGACCTTCTCGACCACGAGATCCCGGCTCTCCAGCTCCGCGATCAGCCGTCTCGACCACTCCGGATGCTCGTCGAGTATCCCGATCACCATAAGCACCTTTCTTGATCGGATTTATGCAGTAGATCAAATATGGCGTGATCTGGCAAGGGGCTGCGTTGTGGGCTACCCTCGCCGCCAGTGGAGATCGCGCTCCTCGCCTTCGACGGGATGACAGCGCTGGACGCCGTCGGACCGGCTCAGGTCCTGGCGTTCCTGCCGGGCGCGACGGTGCGCTGGGTCGCCGCCGAGCCCGGCGCTCGGCGCACTGACGCCGGCACGAGCATCGTCGCCGAGAACGCGCTGGCCGCCGTGCCGCACCCGGACGTGATCCTCGTGCCGGGCGGCCTCGACGTGCGCCCGGTGATGAGCGACGCCCGGGTGCTCGAATGGCTGCGCGCCGCGCACGCCACCACGCGGTGGACGACTTCGGTGTGCACCGGGGCGCTCGTGCTCGGCGCGGCCGGCCTGCTCGAGGGACGCCGGGCCACGACGCACTGGGCGATGCTCGACCACCTCGGGAGGTTCGGCGCGACACCGGTGAGCGAGCGCGTGGTGATCGACGGCAAGACGATCACCGCCGCCGGCGTCTCCGCCGGCATCGACATGGCGCTGCAGCTGGCCGCGCGCCTGGCCGGCGACGCCGTCGCGCAAGGTATCCAGCTCGCCATCGAGTACGCGCCGGAGCCGCCGTTCGACGCCTCGGCGAGGACGGCGCCGCCCGCGGTCCTCGACGCCGCCCTCCGAGTGCTGGGCGGCGGCCGCTAGGACGGGGACCGCGCCTCCGTCTCGGTGGTGACGACGCCGGCCACCGGCGCGTCCGTGCGGGGAGGCTCCGGTGCCGGCGGGCCGCACGCCGCGGTGAGCGCGGTCACGACGACGACGAGGAGTCGCAGCCGACGAGGTCGTGGCAGCACGTCGTCTCGCGGAGCAAGCGCTGTGCCGGCGGCACCCGCCTTGCACGGCGCGTCGCCGCAAGGGCGTCGATGGTTTTCAGGGCGAGGGATCTCGACGGCGTGCGGCTGGCCGCGATGGACGGCGCGAACGGCCGCATCGTCGACTGCCTGCTCGACGACCGGGAATGGACGGTGCGCCATCTCGTCGTCGACACGGGCGGCTGGCTGCCGGGCCGCCGCGCGCTCGTCTCGCCGGCCTGCGTGCGCGACGTGGACCTCGCCAGCCGCCGCGTGGTCGTCGTCCTCAGCCGCAAGCAGGTCGACGAGAGCCCCGACCGGTCGACGGGGCACCTGCACTCCACGCGCGACATCATCGGCTACGAGGTTCACGGCCGCGACGGCGCGGCCGGCCACGTCGACGAGCTTCTGATCGACGACGAGTCGTGGAGGATCCGCTGGCTGGTGGTCGACACCAGCACCCGGACGCCGGGCAGGAAGATCCTCGTGTCGCCGGAGTCGATCCAGGAGGTCGCGTGGGCGCACCGCGGCGTGCGCGCGGACTTCGACCTCCAGCAGATCCGGGCCGCGCCCGACTACCACCCCGAGGAGCCGGCCCACGACGACTACGACCAGCGATTGCTCGAGTGTTCCCGACGGCCTGTGGACCGGCACGAGGCCGCCTGACGGCCGGGACGCCGGTCGGCGACCGCACGCTCGAGCGTCCGGCGCGCGGGCTCAGGCGGCGCTGACCCGTTCCACGGCATCCTCCTCCGCCCGGATCCGGGACGGAGTTTCAAGGGAGATGCCACCCCGCGCGCATCCGGCATAGAATCGGCGCCGATGAGACGGACGCTGTTCTACGGTTGGGTCGTCGTCGGGGCCGCGTTCGTCTCGCACTTTCTC
>DASUPA010000462.1:0-5835 GCA_036276335.1 Candidatus Methylomirabilota bacterium
TCCCACGCGAACCGGCTGAACTCGGCCGCGCGCCCCTTGCGGACGGCCTCCGCGAGGTCCCGGTCGAGGAACGACGTGAAGAACTGGAAGGGAGCGGTCTCGCCGTACTCCTCGCCCATGAACAGCAGCGGCAGCGCCGGCGCGGCCAGCATCAGCGCCGCGGCCAGCTTGACCGCCTCGAAGGACACGATGGTGCTGAGCCGGTCGCCCTGTGCGCGGTTGCCCACCTGGTCGTGGTTCTGCACGCAGATCACGAACCGCTCGCCCGGGAGGTCGGCGCTCGGCGTCCCGCGCTTGCGCCCGAAGTACTCCGACGCCTCGCCCTGGAAGGCGAAGCCCTCGGCCGTGGCGCGCGCCAGCAGCCTCGGGTCGGCGAAGTCGCAGTAGTAGCCGCCGCGCTCGCCCGTGAGGCGCACGTGCACGGCGTGGTGGAAGTCGTCCGACCAGACCGCGTCGAGCCCGAGGCCGCCGGCCTCGACGGGAAGGACGATGCGGCGGTCGTTGTCGTGGGATTCCGCCATGATGTGGAGCGGCCGGTCCAGCGCCCGCGCCTCCGCGCGCGCGGCCTCGGCGACCTCGGTGAGGATGTGCCGGGGGCTCGAGTCGAAGATGGAGTGGATGGCGTCGAGCCGCAGGCCGTCCAGGTGGAAGTCGCGCACCCAGGCGCAGGCGTTCTCGACGAAGTGGCGGCGGACGCCGGCGCTGTCGGGGCCGTCGAAGTTCACGGCCCCGCCCCACGGGGTCTGGTACCGATCCGTGAAGTACGGCCCGAAGTCCCCGAGGTAGTTGCCCTCGGGTCCGAGGTGGTTGTAGACGACGTCGAGCACCGCCGACAGCCCGTGGGCGTGGCAGGCGTCGACCAGCCGGCGGAGGCCGCGCGGGCCGCCGTAGGTGGACTGGGGCGCGAACAGGTGCACGCCGTCGTAGCCCCAGTTCCGCGACCCCGGGAACTCGGCGACCGGCATCAGCTCGACCGCCGTGATGCCCAGGTCCACCAGCTCCCGGAGATGGGCGATGACCGCCTCGAAGGTGCCGGCGCGGGTGAACGTTCCCACGTGCAGCTCGTAGAGGACGATGTCCGCGAGCTCGTGGCCCCGGAACGCCTGATCGGTCCAGGAGAACGCCCCCGTATCGACCACCACCGACGGTCCGTGCACGCCCTCGGGCTGGAAGCGCGAGGCGGGGTCCGGGCGATAGCGCTCGCCGTCCAGCCGGTACTGGTAGCGCGCCCCGGCGGCGATGCCCGGCACCGTCACCTCGAAGGCCCCGTCCGGCTGCCGGGTCATGGCCAGCGGGCGACGGCCCTCGACGAGGACCTCGACCGTCCGGCGCTCGGGCGCCCAGACGCGAAACGCGACGCCGTCCTCGCGGAGCGTGGCACCGAGACGACGGCTTGCGCCGCGTGACATCATACGGTCCAATTACCCCTGATCAGCTGTCTGGGCTCGGCTCTTGCTGAAAGGTGTTCGCCGACATGGGCTACCCGTTCGCTCTGGTACTTCACACCCATCTTCCGATGGTGGTCAATCACGGCCGCTGGCCGCACGGCAGCGACTGGCTGAACGAGGCGACCTTCGAGTGCTACCTGCCGCTGCTGGAAATCGCGCACCATCTGGTGGCCGACGGCATCTCGCCGAAGTGGACCATCAATCTCTCCCCGGTGCTCACCGAGCAGCTCGCCTCGCCGGAGTTCCAGAAGGAGCTCGCGTTCTACCACGAGAACATCCGGCGCGCGTGCGCGGAGACGCGCGCGGAGTTCACCCGGACGGGACCACCGGAGCTGGTGCGTCTCTGTGACTACTGGGAGGAGTTCTACGAGCGGATGTGGGAGCTCCACCGCCGCATCGGCGGCGACATTCCCGGGACGTTCGCGGAGCTGCAGCGCGGCGGTCACGTGGAGATCATCACCTGCGCGGCGACGCACGGCTACCTGCCGCTGCTGTCGAGCGACCAGTCGATCCACCTGCAGCTGAAGACCGCCGTCGAGACGCACAAGCGGCACTTCGGCGTGGCGCCGCGCGGGATCTGGCTGCCGGAGTGCGCGTACCGCCCGCGGTACGAGTGGACGCCGCCCACCGGGCGCGACCGCGGCCAGCGGCGAGTGCGGCCGGGGATCGAGGAGTTGCTGGCCGAGCACGGCCTCGAGTACTTCGTGGCGGACTCCCACCTCGTCGCCGCCGGCGAGCCGGTGTTCCTCTATCGCGACTACGTCCCGGCCCGGCGCGAGACGGCGGAGCCGGTGCCCGCCATCCCCGTGAACGAGGCGCGCTCGCCGTACCAGCCCTACCGGGTGGCCTCGCGGGGCGGCACCGGCTCGGCCATCGCCTTCATCCGGGACCCCAAGACCACGCTGCAGGTGTGGAGCCGCGATCACGGCTACCCGGGCGAGTTCCACTATCTCGAGTTCCACAAGAAGCACCACCCGGGCGGCCTGCGGTTCTGGCGCATCACCGACACCCGGGGCGATCTCGGCAGCAAGGCGATCTACGACCCGAAGGTCGCCGCCGAGAAGGTCATCCTGCAGGCGAACCACTTCGTCGGCCTGGTGAAGGACACGCTCGCCGCCGCCGTGGCCGAGGCGGGCGGCCCCGCCGTCGTCTGCTCGCCGTACGACTCGGAGCTCTTCGGTCACTGGTGGTTCGAGGGTCCGGCGTGGCTCGAGCAGGTGGCGCGCGGGCTGGCCCGCAACGGCGTGACGCCCATGACGCTGGCGGAATCGCTCCGGGCGGTGCCGCCGCGCACGACGCTGGCCCTGCCCGAGGGCTCGTGGGGCGAGGGCGGCGACCACCGCGTGTGGCTCAACCGCGACACCGAGTGGACCTGGGACCGCGTGTACAGCGCCGAGACCGAGTGGGCGGAGCAGCTGCGCCTCGGGACGGACGGCAGCCCCGAGCTCACCCGCGTGCTGGCCCAGGCGACGCGCGAGCTGCTGCTGCTCCAGGCCTCGGACTGGCAGTTCCTCATCACCACCCAGGCCGCGCGCGACTACGCCGAGCGCCGGGTGGCCGAGCACTACGCGGAGTTCAAGCGGCTGTCGGAGATGGCGCACATCCTCCGCAGCGGCGAGCCGCTGTCCGTCGAGGCCGCCAACACGCTCCGCCGCCTCGAGCGCGAGGACTTCATCTTCCCCGACCTCGACCCCCGCTGGGCCCAAGCCCCGAAGTGAGACGGCGTCGAACACGGGTCCTCGCGATGATCATGGCCGGCGGCAAGGGCGAGCGCCTCCATCCGCTCACCCGCGACCGCTCCAAGCCCGCGGTGCCCTTCGCCGGCCGCTATCGCATCGTGGACTTCGTGCTCTCGAACTTCGTGAACTCGGACATGCTGTCGCTCTACATCCTCGTCCAGTACAAGTCGCAGTCGCTCATCGAGCACGTGCGGCTCTCGTGGCGGACCACCGGGATCGTGCCCGACTACTTCGTCGCCGTGGTGCCGCCGCAGATGCGCTTCGGGCCCGCCTGGTACCGCGGCACCGCCGACGCCGTGCTGCAGAACCTGAACGTCGTCGACGACTTCAACCCCGACGTGGTCGCCATCTTCGGCGCCGACCACGTCTACCGGATGGACGTCAACCAGATGCTCGCCTTCCACGAGGAATCGGGAGCCGCGGTGACGGTGGCCGCGCGCCCCGTCCCGCGCGCCGACGCCACGGCCTTCGGCGTGCTCAACGTGGACGGTCGCGGCCGGGTGGTGGACTTCGTCGAGAAGCCGCCCCGGCCGCCGGCGATGCCGGACGACCCCGAGCGTGCGCTCGTGTCGATGGGCAACTACCTGTTCACGCGCCAGGCGCTCGTCGATGCGCTGCTGGCCGACGCGCGGCGCTCCACCGACCACGACTTCGGCCGCTCCATCATCCCCGAGCTGGTGCCCACGGGGCGGGTGTACGCGTACGACTTCCAGACCAACGAGGTGCCCGGGGTGAAGCCGTACGAGGAGCAGGCGTACTGGCGCGACGTGGGCACCATCGAGGCGTACTGGGAGGCGCACATGGACCTCCTCGGCGAGTCGCCGCGGTTCGACCTCGACAACCGCTACTGGCCCATCCGCACCGGCCAGCATCCGGGGCCGCCCGCCCGCTTCATCGGCGGTGAGATCGACAACGCCCAGGTCTCCGAGGGCTCGCTCGTCAAGCGGGCCACCATCCGCAACTCCATCCTGGGCCGCTCGGTGTGGGTCAACGAGGGCGCCGTGATCGAGGACTCCATCGTCATGGACCACACGACCGTGGGCAAGGGCGCGCGCCTGCGGCGCGCCATCGTCGACCGCTTCAACATCATTCCCGCGGACAGCGAGATCGGATTCGATCGCGTCCTCGACGAGCGCCGCTACTTCGTCGATCCGGCCGGCCTCGTCGTCGTCCCGCGCGGCGGCCGGCGCGAGTTCCTCTCCGGTCTCGAGGAGTTCTAGAGGCTCCTCGGTGCCGGCCCGCCGCTTCATCACCATCCACGGCCACTTCTACCAGCCGCCGCGCGAGAACCCCTGGCTCGAGGCGGTGGAGGTGCAGGACTCCGCCGCGCCGTTTCACGACTGGAACGAGCGGATCACCGCCGAGTGCTATGCGCCCAACACGGCCGCCCGCCGCGTCGACCACGCCAATCGCATCCTGGACATCGTGGACAACTTCGAGAAGATCTCGTTCAACGTCGGGCCGACGCTCTGTGCCTGGCTCGAACGCGAGGCGCCGGAGGTCTACCAGAAGATCATCGAGGCGGACCGGAGCAGCGTGCTGGCGCGCGGCGGCCACGGCAACGCGCTGGCGCAGGTGTACAACCACATGATCATGCCGCTGGCCTCCCGGCGCGACAAGGTCACCCAGGTCGCCTGGGGCCTCGCCGACTTTCGCGCGCGGTTCGGGCGCGAGGCGGAAGGCCTGTGGCTGCCCGAGACGGCCGTGGACACCGAGACGCTCGAGGTCCTGGCCGAGGCCGGCGTCGCCTTCACCATCCTGGCGCCCGCCCAGGCCGCGCGCGTGCGCCCGCGCGACGGCGGCGCGTGGACCGACGTGGGCGCCGGCATCGATCCGAGCCGGCCGTACCTCTGGCGCGGGCCCGGCGGCCACGAGCTCGTGCTCTTCTTCTACGACGGCCCGATCTCGCGGGCGATCGCCTTCGAGGACCTGCTCGAGCGGGCCGAGCGCCTCGTCGAACGCCTCCGGCAGGCGTTCTCGGCCGCCCGGGACGGCGCCGAGCTCGTGCACGTGGCCACCGACGGCGAGTCGTACGGGCACCACAGCCGGTTCGGCGAGATGGCGCTGGCGGCGGCCCTGCGGCAGCTCGACGGCGACGGCGACGTCACGCTCACCAACTACGGCGCGTTTCTCGCCGCGCACCCCCCCACCCGGGAGGTCGAGATCCGCGAGCGGACCTCCTGGAGCTGCGCCCACGGCATTGAGCGCTGGCGCAGCGACTGCGGCTGCCGCATCCGCGGCGACTGGCACCAGCGCTGGCGCGCGCCGCTCCGCGCGAGCCTCGACTGGCTGCGGGACGAGATCGACACCTTCTACGAGACTCGCGCGGCGACGTGCCTGAAGGATCCGTGGCAGGCGCGCGACGAGTACGTCGACGTCGTGCTCGACCGCGCCCCGGACCGCCTCGAGGCCTTCCTCACGCGGCACCAGCGGCAGGCCCTGGACGCCGCCGGCCGGCTGGAGGTCCGGCGGCTGCTCGAGCTGCAGCGCAACCGGATGCTGATGTACACCTCGTGCGGCTGGTTCTTCGACGAGCTGTCCGCGATCGAGCCTGTCCAGATTCTGCGCTATGCCGCCATGGCCGTCCAGTACCTGGCGGCCCTGGGCGGCCCGCGGCTCGAGGAGCCGCTGATGCACCGGCTCGCCGG
>DASUPA010000463.1:0-3285 GCA_036276335.1 Candidatus Methylomirabilota bacterium
GTGAGGCTCACCGCGTTCGCCGTCCCGATCTGGAGGGCCTCCTTCAGGGCCTCCCCGATCCGGACGTCACCGATCGACCCGGTGCCTGGAATTCCCTGCGTGCCAGGGATTTTGGGAAACTTCTTCAGAAAATCCTCGAGCTGGGCGCTGGCCGGCGCCGCCGAGAGGAGGATCAACAGCGCGGCCAAGGTCACGGGGCCCCGCAACGCTATGCTCTCACCGCGTCGAGCTGCCGGGCCAGCGCCGCCGCGTCGGTGACCGGCAGCTCGCACGCGTAGTTGCGGCAGACGTAGGCGGTCGGCTTGCCATCGACGGCGCGGCGGCCCTCGAGGACCGGGATGCCGGCCGCGTCGCGGCCGTCGACCGTACCGGCCGCGACGAGATTCGGCAGGTAGCGCCCGAAGGCCTCGCGCGTGAGCGGGGCGACGTCGGCCATCGACGCGGGGGCGACGAGGGCCAGCTCGACGCGCGGGCCCAGGTGGAAGTCGAGCGCGCACAGGAAGCGGCCGAACGCGGTCGGGTGGCGCGCCATCAGGTCGGCCATCGGCCGGAGCGCCGCCACGGCCCGCTGCTCGTACAACGACTCGCCGGTGAGCACGGCCAGGCGAAGGAGAGTCTCGATGGCCACCGAGGAGCCCGAGGGGACCGCGTTGTCGTACAGGTTCCGGGGCCGCACGATGAGTCGCTCGTGGTCGCTGCCGGTGTCGTAGAAGCCCTCGAGGTGGTCGTCCCAGAAGAGGCGCAGCATCTCGTCGGCCAGCCCGCGCGCCTCGTCGAGCCAGCGCCGCTCGAAGGTGGCCTCGTAGAGCTCGACCAGTGCCGCCGCGACCATGGCGTAATCCTCGAGATAGCCGTTCAGCCGCGCCTCGCCGGCCTTCCAGCTCCGGCGCAGCCGGCCGTCGCGACGCATCTCCGACAGCACGAACCCGGCGTTGCGCGCGGCGGCGGCGAGATAGTCGGCACGCCCGAGCGCGCGCCCGGCCTCCGCGAGCGCCCGCGTCATCAGGCCGTTCCACGCGGCCAGCACCTTGTCGTCGCGCCCGGGATGGACGCGCCGCTCGCGCGCCTCGGACAGCTTGCGCCGGGCGGCCGCCATCCGCTCGGGAGCCGGCTCGCCGGGCAGGTAGAAAATCGACGCGCCCTCGAAGTTCGGGCCGCGATCGACGCCCCAGTAGGCCATGGCCGCGTCGGCCTCGGCCCCGAGGACGGCGCGCATCTCGTCCGGCGTCCACACGAAGAACTTTCCCTCGTGGCCCTCGGAGTCCGCGTCCTGGGCCGAGTAGAAGCCGCCGGCGGGATCCGTCATCTCGCGCAGGACGTAGTCGAGCGTCTCCTCGGCGACGCGGCGGCACTCGGGATCGCCGAGCGCGAGCCAGCCGTGCAGGTACAGCGAGGCGAGCTGGGCGTTGTCGTACAGCATCTTCTCGAAGTGCGGCACCAGCCACTGGGCGTCGACGGAATAGCGCGCGAAGCCGCCGCCCAGCTGGTCGTAGATCCCGCCCCGCGCCATGCGGACGAGCGTGGTGTGCACCATGCGGCGCGCGTACTCGTTGCCGGAGCGGCGCGCGAAGCGCAGCACGAACTCCCAGATCATCGGCTGCGGGAACTTCGGGGCGCCCCCGAGGCCGCCTCGCTCCTCGTCGAACTGCGCCGTGACGCCCTGGAACGCGGAGACGAGCACGGTCTCGCCGAGGAGCGACGAGGCGGCGCGAAGCCGCTCGGACTGACCGAGCGCCTCGGCGATCTGGCGGCCCGACTGGACGACCTCGCCCTGGCGCGTCGTCCAGGCCTCCGCCAGCGCGGTCAGCAGCCGGGGAAATCCCGGCAGGCCGTGCCGGTCCGTCGGCGGGAAGTACGTGCCCCCGTAGAACGGCGTGCCGTCCGGCGTGAGGAACACGGTCATCGGCCAGCCGCCGTGGCCGGTCAGCGACTGCACCGCCTGCATGTAGATGTGATCGACGTCCGGCCGCTCCTCGCGGTCGACCTTGACGTTGACGAAGTGCCGGTTCATGAGCGCGGCGGTGTCGGCGCTCTCGAACGACTCGCGCTCCATCACGTGGCACCAGTGGCACGCCGAGTACCCGACCGACAGCAGTATCGGCTTGTTCTCCGCGCGCGCGCGGGCGAACGCCTCCTCGCCCCACGGGTACCAGTCGACGGGATTGTGCGCGTGCTGCAGCAGGTACGGGCTCGTCTCGCGCGCGAGGCGGTTCTCGCTCATGCCGCCCTCAGCGCGCGAACGGCAGGTCGCTGACCGTCGCCCCGACCGCCTGGCCCTCGCCGCGGATCTCGACGCGCGTGCCGGCCGCCGCCTGCTGGCGTCGCACGAAGGCCAGCGCGATCGGGCGGCCGAGCGCCGGAGAGCGCGTGGCGCTGGTGATCCGGCCTACGGCCGCGTCGCCCGCCCAGACCTCGGCGCCGGGCGCCGGCGGCTCGCCGCCGTCGAGCACGAGACCGCGGAGATGCCGGTTCACGTGGCCGCGGTCGCGGATGCGCACCACCACTTCCTGTCCCGGATAGCACCCCTTCGTCTGCGACACGAGCGCCTCGAACGGGATCTCGGGCAGGAGCACGGAGGCATCGACGTCGTGGCCGAAGCGCGGCGTGCCGGCCTCGATCCGCAGCGTCTCGACGGCCGCCTGCCCGACCGGGCGTGCCCCCGCGGCGACGACCGCATCCCAGAGCCGCGGCAGCGCCTCCGCCGGCGCCATCACCCAGACCTCCGACTCGCCCGTCTCCCCGGCTCCGCGCACGAGCAGCAGGTCCACGCCGTCCAGCGTGCCGGCGGTGCTCGTCCACGGCGCGTCCGGCGGCGCCGCCCCCGCCACCCGGGCGACCAGCGTCGTTGCGCCGGGTCCGGCCACGAGCACGAGCGACCTCACGCCGCTCACGTCCTCGAGGACGACCTTCTCGGCGAAGAGATACCGGTCGAGCATCTCGTAGGTCGCGCCGGCCATGCCCGGCGGCGTGACGAGCAGGATGCGGTCCTCCAGCACCCACACCAGCAGCGTCACCTGCACCTTGCCGTGGACGTCGAGGAGCGTCGCCTCGCATCCGTGGCCCGGCGCCAGCGCCTTCACCTCGTTGCTCAGCAGCGCGTGGAGGAAGGTCGCGCGGTCGCGGCCGGTGGCCTCGATGACGCCGCGATCGGGCCGATCGACGACGCCGACGCCCTGCCGCACCGCGCGGTACTCCGCGGCCGCGTCGCCGTAGTCGAGCGGGACCTCGCGCATGGTGGCGTCGGGCATGGCGTCATTCTACACGTGCTAGACTGCGCGCCGTGCG
>DASUPA010000464.1:0-3729 GCA_036276335.1 Candidatus Methylomirabilota bacterium
CGGCACGATGGCGGTCGTCGCCACGTGCGGATGAAGCGGCGCGAGCTCCCGCACGGTGCGCTCGAGCTGCGCGCCGTCGTTGCGGTCGGGGCACAGGACGATCTGCGCGTGCATCCGGATACCGGCGCGGGCCAGCCGCTCCAGGCGCGGGAGGATCTCGGCGCTCACGCGCGGGCGCCCGAGCAGCTCCCAGCGGAGCGCCGGGTCGGTGGCGTGTACCGAGACGTAGAGCGGCGACAGCCGCTGGGTCTCGATCCGCGTCAGCTCCTCCTCGCTCAGGTCGGTCAGGGTGATGGAGTTGCCGTGCAGGAACGAGAGCCGGAAGTCGTCGTCCTTGACGTAGAGGCTCCGCCGCATCCCTTTCGGCAGCTGGTGAATGAAGCAGAACACGCACTTGTTGGCGCACGTGGCGATCTCGCCCGGCTTCGGTGCCTCGAGCGTGAGCCCGAGCGGCCCGGCGCCGCCGGCGACGCGGACGGCGCGCCGGGCGCCGTCGCGCTCCACCGTGAGGTCCATCCGGTCGTCGGCGCCGTGGAACTGGAAGTCGATGGCGTCCCGGACCGCCTGCCCGTTGACGGCCAGGATGCGGTCGCCCGCCGCCAGTCCCGCCGCCGCCGCCGGCGTGCGCGCCCGGACCTCGGCCACGACGACGCCCTCAGCGGAGGAGCGAGGCTTCATCGACTTCCCGGTCGACCACGGGCGCGGTGTTCAGGAAGCGCATCCCCTGCACGATGTACTGCAGGCCGGACGCGACGGTGCACAGCGCCGCCAGCCACATGAACAGGCCGACGCCGAGCTCCACGCCGAGGAAGCGGCCGGTCAGGCCCGTGAGGACGGTGACCACCTGGAAGAAGGTCGCCGCCTTGCCCGCCCACGTCGGCCGCGGGTAGATCCGCCCGCCCGCCATGTGGATGGCGAGCGCGCCCACCACGAGGATGATGTCGCGGCTGATGACGACGGCCGCGATCCAGAACGGCAGCGCGTCGAGCCAGGTCAGCGTGACGAACGACGAGATCAGCAGCAGCTTGTCCGCCATCGGGTCCAGGAAGGCGCCGAGCCGGCTCTGGATCCCGCGGTGGCGGGCGACGTACCCGTCGAGCAGGTCGGTGAGCGCGGCGGCCGCGAAGACGGCCAGGGCGAGCCCCGGCCGGTGGTAGACGAGCAGCGACACGAAGACGGGGACGAGCAGAATGCGGAGGACCGTCAGCCAGTTCGCGAGCCCCATACTGGAAGGCTCAGTCTAGCACGCGCGCGCCGGCCGTCTGTCCGGTCCGATAGGCGTGCAGCGACGCCAGCACGGGCCCCGGCAGCTCCACCGCCAGGGCGACGTAGTCGGGACGATCCTCGCGCGCCAGCACGCGACCGCGCTCGTAGCAGAGCGCGAGCGCCGCGCCGTCGCCGTGCGGGATGTGCAGCGTGACGGGCCCTCCCGCGGGCAGCACGGCCTCGATGGCGTCGAGCAGGGCGTCCATCCCCGCGCCCGTGGCGGCGGAGACGGCGACCGCGTCCCGCCGGCCGGCGAACGCCGCGGTGGCCTGCCCATCCTCGAGCCGGTCGATCTTGTTCAGCGCCAGCACCGTGGGCCGATCGGCCACCTCCAGCTCGCGCAGCAAGGCGTCCACGGCCGCCATGTGCTCCTCGAGCGCGGGATGAGTGGCGTCGACGACGTGCACGAGGACGTCGGCCTCGGCCAGCTCCTCCAGCGTCGCGCGGAAGGCGGCCACGAGCTCGTGCGGCAGCTTGCGGATGAAGCCGACCGTGTCGGTGAGGATGAACGGCCGCCGGCCCGGCAGCGTCACCAGTCGCGCGGCGGGGTCGAGCGTGACGAACAGCCGGTCGGCGGCCGTGAACCGCGAGCCCGTGAGCCGGTTCAGCAGCGTCGTCTTGCCGGCGTTCGTGTAGCCGACGAGGGCGACGACGGGCGCCCCGGTCCGCCGGCGCCCCTGGCGCATGAGCCGGCGATGGGCCTGCACGCCCTCGAGCTCGCGCCGCAGCTGCATGACGCGGCGGCGGATGACACGGCGGTCGGACTCCAGCTGCGTCTCACCGGGACCGCGCGTGCCGATGCCGCCGCCCAGCCGCTCGAGGTGCTTCCACTGCCCGACCAGGCGCGGCAGCAGGTACGTGAGCTGCGCGAGCTCGACCTGGAGCTTGCCCTCGGCGGTGCGCGCGCGCTGCGCGAAGATGTCGAGGATCAGCGCGGTGCGGTCGATCACGTGGATGCCGAGCGCCTCCGTGAGGTTGCGCTCCTGGATGGGCGTGAGCGGGTCGTCGGAGATGAAGAGGTTCATGCCGCCGGCGCGCGCCGCCTGCGCCATCTCCTCGACCTTGCCCCGGCCGAAATAGAGCGAGGGCGTGGCCGCCGACCGCTCCTGGATCACCCGATCGCCGATCGCCGCGCCGGCCGCGACGGCCAGCCCGGTGAGCTCGTCCAGCGACTCCTCGACGTCCGCACGCCGCTGCGAGGGCCGCTTGAGCGCCGCCAGCATCGCGCGCTCGCGCGCGTGCCGGCGGACCTCGTGGCCGTTGCCGTGTCCGTTGCGCCTCACCCGATACACCCCTCCTGCTTGAGTCTCGCCTCGATCGCCGCCGCGACCGCCACGGCGGCTCCCCCGAGCCCGTCGACGTCGATCCACACGAGCGCGGGCTCGCGCGCGAACCACGTCCACTGACGGCGGGCGTAGCGGACGGTGTCGCGCTGCATGAGGCGCAGCGCCTCGTCGCGGTCCAGCTCGCCGCGCACGACGCGGACGAACTCACGGTACCCGATCGACGACAGCGCGCGCAGCCGGGAATCGTAGCCCCGCCCGAGCAGCGCCCGGACCTCCTCCTCGAGCCCCGCCTCGACCATGCGCGCCGCGCGCGCGCGCAGGCGCTCGGCGAGCGCGGCGCGGCCCATGGTGAGCCCGACGTACACCACGGGCCAGTCGAACTCGGCGCTCGCCCAGCGCTGCTGCTCGACGCTCCCGCCGCCGCGCACGCGCTCGAGCGCGCGCATCACGCGCACGTGGTCGTGCGGATGCAGGCGGTGGGCCAGCGCGGGCGCGACCGCGGCCAGCCGCCGGTGCAGCGCCGCGCGCCCTTCCCGGGCGGCCACCGCCGCCAGCTCCGCGCGGTACGCCGGGTCCGCGGGCACGGCGGGGTCGAGCCCGCGCAGCAATGCGCGGATGTACAAGCCGGTGCCGCCGACGACGGCGGGCAGTCGCCCGCGGGCGTGGACGGCGGCGATCAGGTCGCGGGCGGCGGCGGCGAACCGCGCGGCGTCGAAGGCCTGGTCGGGCTCGACCACGTCGATCAGGTGGTGCCGGACGGCGGCGCGCTCGTCCGCCGTGGGCTTCCCCGTCGCAACGTCCATGCCCCGGTAGACCTGCCGCGAGTCGGCGCCGATGATCTCCAGCGGCACGCGGGCGGCGAGGGCGACGGCCGCGGCCGTCTTGCCGACACCGGTGGGGCCGGCGATCACGAGCAGCGGGAGGCGCGCAGCAGCCATTCCCCTGGAGTCTACGCTCCCTCTACCACGTCCGCTTCAGCTCGCGCCGGATGTCGTGCATCGACACGCGGCTCACGATGGGCCGTCCGTGCGGGCAGAAGTACGGCGTGCGCGTCTGCGCGAGGTCGGCCACGAGCCGCTCCATCTCCTCGCGGGCGAGCGGCGTGGCGGCCTTGACGGCGGCGCGGCAGGCGACGAACGCGAGCGCGCGGTCCACCGCCGGCTCCCCGGCTCTGGGG